>JBLMXV010000203.1:0-4894 GCA_050257935.1 Chloroflexota bacterium | reverse complement strand
GGACACGAAGCTGTCGGTCGTAAGCGACGCCTTCGTAATGCCCAGAAGAAGGGGCTTACCCTGTGCCGGCTTGCCGCTGCCGGCCTTCACCCTTTCGTTTTCCTCCTGGAAGAGCATCCTGTCGATCTGTTCGCCGATGAGGAACGGGGTGTCTCCCGGATCTTCTATCCTGACCTTCCTCATCATCTGCCTGACGATTGTTTCGATATGCTTGTCATTGATCGACACGCCCTGGAGCCGGTAGACCTTCTGGACCTCGTCTACGAGATATCTCTGGAGTTCCTTGGGTCCGAGGATGTCGAGGATGCTGTGCGGGTTGACCGCGCCGTCCATCAGCGGCTCGCCCGCTTTCACCCAATCGCCCTCGTGGACGCTGACATGCTTGCCCTTGGGGATGTCGTATTCCTTGGCGGTTTCGCCGCCCCTCACCACGACCACCCGCTTGCCCTTCTGGGCCGACTTGAACTCGACGATCCCGTCGATCTCCGATACGAGGGCCTGCTCTTTGGGTTTCCTCGCCTCGAAGAGCTCAGCGACCCTCGGCAGACCTCCGGTGATGTCCTTCGTCTTGGTCGTCTCCCTCGGGATCTTGGCCAAAATGTCGCCCGGATAGACAACGTCGTTCTTGTCGACGAGGATATGCGCACCGGAAGGCAGCAGATACCGCGCGGGGTTGCTAGTCCCGGGTATCTTCAGCGTTGCCTTGCCGTGTTCGTCCTTGATAGAAATCCTCGGCCTCATATTCGCCGAGTAGTCGATAATCACCTTATGTGAAAGTCCGGTCGTCTCGTCGACCTCTTCCTTCACGGTAACGCCTTCGACGATGTCGCCGAGGGCGATCTTGCCGCCGATCTCGGTCAGGATGGGAGTGGAATACGGGTCCCATTCGACGAGTCTCTGCCCGCCGTCCGCCTTCTGTCCCTCGGTCACCCTCAGCTTCGCGCCGTAGACTACGGAGTAATTCTCCTTCTCCCTGCCCTTGGAGTCGACGACGGCGATGCTCCCGTTTCGGTTCATTACGATGAGCATGCCTTCCCTGTTCTTGACGGTGTTGATGTTTATGAACTTGATCGTCCCGGAGTTCTTCGCCTCGAGGACCGTCTGTTCGACTACCTTCGATGCAGTACCGCCGATATGGAACGTCCTCATGGTAAGCTGCGTCCCGGGCTCGCCGATCGACTGCGCCGCGATGATCCCGACCGATTCGCCGATCTCGACGTTGTCGCCCCTCGCCAGGTCTCTGCCGTAACACTTGGCGCAGACGCCGAACTTCGACTGGCAGGTAAGGACCGACCTGATCTTTACGCTCTTGATACCCGCCTCGATGATCTTCTGGGTAAAGACCTCATCGATCTCCTGGTTCCTCTTAATGATAACTTCCTTGGTCAGGGGATCCTTGATGTCCTCCACCGCAAACCTTCCGATAAGTCTCTCCTCTAGGGGCTGGATGATCTCTCCGCCCTCCACCAGCGACGTGACCGTAATACTGTCGGTCGTGCCGCAGTCGTCCTCCATGATGAGGACGTCCTGGGCGACGTCAACGAGCCTCCTGGTAAGATAGCCCGAGTTCGCCGTCTTCAGCGCCGTATCGGCGAGACCTTTTCTTGCGCCGTGGGTCGATATGAAGTACTGCAGAGGGGTGAGCCCCTCCCTGAAGTTCGCCGTAATCGGGGTCTCGATGATCTCGCCTGAGGGCTTTGCCATAAGTCCCCTCATTCCCGCGAGCTGGCGAATCTGGGCCGCGCTTCCCCTCGCGCCGGAGTCCGCCATCATGAAAATGCTGTTGAAGGACCTCTTCTCTTTGAGTTCCTCCTCGGACGCGATCCGGTCGTCTTCGGCGCCGAGCTCTTTCATCATCTCGTCCGCGATACGTTCCGTGACATTCGCCCAGATGTCGATGACCTTGTTGTAGCGTTCACCCTGTGTGATGAGACCGTCTGCATACTGCTTCTGGACCTCCATCACTTCCTGCTCGGCATGATGGATCATCTCGCCTTTCTTAGACGGGATATGCATGTCCGCCATGCAGATCGATATCCCGGAATTCGTGGCGTATCTGAAGCCGAGCTTTTCGAGGCTGTCGAGGAAAACGACGGTTTTGCGTTTACCCGACTTCTTATACGCATACTCGATTATTTTCGAAAGCTCCTTCTTCGTCATGTCCTTGTTGATCATGTCAAAGGTGATCTCTTCGGGGACTATCTCCGAGAAGAGTACCCTGCCGGTGGTGGTATCCACATATTCGCCGTTCATCCTGACTTTGATGCGGGCGTGCTCACTCAGCTGTCCGGCGTCGTAGGCGATTCTGACTTCTTCGGGGCTTTCAAATCTGCCCTGAAGGTCCGCCCCCAGTCTCTCTTCAGCGTTCTTGATCTTTTTTATCTCGTCATCGCTCAGCTTCCTCTCGCCGAGCGCGCCCTTTCTCTCTTTCATCAGGTAATAGATGCCGAGAACCATGTCCTGGGTAGGCACGAGGATGGGCTTCCCGTTCGCGGGAGAGAGGACGTTGTTCACCGACATCATCAGGACCCTCGCCTCGATCTGGGCCTCGATCGAAAGCGGCACATGGACCGCCATCTGGTCTCCGTCGAAGTCCGCGTTGAACGCGGTACAGACGAGAGGGTGGAGTTTGATTGCCTTGCCTTCCACCAGCACCGGATCGAAAGCCTGAATGCCGAGCCGATGAAGGGTCGGGGCCCTGTTGAGGAGAACAGGCGTCTCCCTTATCACTTCTTCGAGGGCGTCCCAGACCTCGGACGACTCCTTCTCGACCAGTTTCTTCGCGGCCTTGATCGTAGTGGCGTAACCCTTTTCTTCGAGCTTGCTGAAGATGAAGGGCTTGAAGAGTTCGAGCGCCATCCTCTTCGGAAGGCCGCATTGGTGGAGCTTCAGTTCGGGGCCGACCACGATGACCGACCTGCCCGAATAATCGACCCTCTTGCCGAGGAGGTTCTGCCTGAAGCGGCCCTGTTTCCCCTTGATCATATCGCTGAGGGATTTCAGCGGCCTCTTCGTCGCGGTCTTCAGGACCTTCGACCTCCGGCCGTTGTCGAAGAGGGCGTCGACCGCCTCCTGGAGCATCCTCTTCTCGTTTTTTATGATCACGCTCGGGGCCTTCAGCTCGACCAGCCTCTTGAGTCGGTTGTTCCTGTTGATGACCCTCCGGTAAAGGTCGTTGAGGTCCGACGTCGCAAACCTCCCGCCCTCCAGGGGAACGAGCGGCCTGAGGTCCGGCGGCAAAACAGGGATAACATCCATGATCATCCATTCCGGCTTGTTGCCGGATTTCCTGAATGCCTCCACGACCTTCAGACGTTTTGTCAGCTTCTTCTTCACGCCGAGGGAGACTGCCTCCTTTATCTTCACCTTCAGCTCGACGCTCAGGGTCTCGAGGTCGATCATCTTCAGCAACTCCCTGATCGCCTCGGCGCCCATACCCGCCTTGAACCTCGTGCCATATTCAGAAGTCCTTTTCTTGTAGTCCTCATCGCCCAGCAGTTCCTTCACCTTCAGCGGTGTGTCGCCGGAGTCCACGACGATATAGCTTTCGAAATAGAGGACCTTTTCGAGGTTCCTCATCGTCATGTCGAGGAGCGTGCCGATGCGGCTCGGAACACCCTTGAGGAACCAGATATGGGCCACAGGAGTCGCCAGCTCGATATGACCGAGCCGCTCCCGTCTCACCTTCGACTGGATCACCTCGACGCCGCACTTGTCACAGACAATCCCCCTGTGTTTCATCCTCTTGTACTTGCCGCATATGCACTCCCAGTCCTTGATCGGCCCGAATATCTTCGCGCAAAAAAGGCCGTCCCTCTCCGGCTTGAACGTGCGGTAATTTATCGTCTCAGGTTTTTTCACTTCGCCGTACGACCACTCGCGTATTCTCTCCGGAGAGGCAAGCTTTATCCTGATCGCCTCGAAATCCGTAGGATTTTTCGGCTTTTGGAAAATGGCGTAAATGTCTTCTGCCACTCTATTCCCCTTTCTTCTTTTTCTCCAGAAGCTCTACATCGAGTCCGAGGCTCTGGAGTTCTTTTATTAACACATGGAAAGACTCGGGTACGCCTGGTTCCAGCATCGCATCACCCTTGACGATCGCCTCGTACATCCTCGCCCGTCCCGTAACATCATCGCTCTTGACGGTCAGGAATTCCTGAAGCGTATAGGCAGCTCCGTAACCTTCGAGCGCCCAGACCTCCATTTCTCCGAGTCTCTGGCCGCCGAACTGCGCCTTCCCTCCCAGCGGCTGCTGGGTGACAAGGGAGTATGGTCCAATCGACCTCGCGTGTATCTTGTCGTCGACCAGGTGATGGAGCTTCAGCATATAGGTATATCCGACCGTGATCGGTCTCTTGAAAGGCTCGCCGGTCTTGCCGTCGAACAGGACAGTCTGGCCCGTCACCGAAAAACCGGCCTTCTTCAGCATCGCCTTTATTTCGACTTCCTTGGCGCCTTCAAACACCGGCGTTGCCACGGGAATGCCTTCCCGGAGCTGATCGGCAAGTTCCAGCAAGTCGCCCTTGTCGAGATCGTCGACGGCCTTCGCGGTCTCCTTGCTTGCTTCTCTGTTGCCGAAACTGGCATAGACGTCCCTGATGTATTTTCTCAGGTTTTCATGGTCCTTCGCCGGGATATTCCCGATCTGCAGCCCCAGCATCCTGGCTGCCAGACCGAGATGGGTCTCGAGTATCTGACCCACGTTCATTCGCGAAGGAACGCCGAGGGGGTTCAGCACAAAATCAACGGGCGTACCGTCGGGCAGATACGGCATGTCCTCCTCGGGCAGAACCATGGCCACGACACCCTTGTTGCCGTGCCGTCCGGCCATCTTGTCCCCTATCTGGACCTTCCGCTTCATCGCGATGTAGACCTTGACGAGCTTGTTGACGCC
>JBLMXV010000202.1:0-21442 GCA_050257935.1 Chloroflexota bacterium | reverse complement strand
TCGGTCGTGCCTTCAGGAGACTATCTTCGTAGTTTTTCGTCGCGATTTCTTTTTTGAGGCAACGATTCACTTTCGTCGCGTTTCTTTATGAGGCAATTCGTGCGCTTGCTTTTCATCTATCGACGTGATATTATGCGGGCGCGCAGTGGTCGTTCGTCGTTGCGGGCTGGTGCAACGGATTTCCTGCGGCCATGATAAGCCCCTCTTCCATCAGCGTCTTGCCGAGTATATGCTCTTCTACTTAACAAAACGAATTCATAAATCACTCGATAAGATGACCCCTGTCGACTATCTCATCAAAAAAGGAGGTATGTCGCATTTGTATGCAACTTATACACAGCCTTGACCGCTCCAAGTGCGGCTGATATACTCGAGATAGGGGAATCCCATGAGTGTCAGAAAATACAGAGGCCGCGACAACCACTGGTACATCGATGTCCGCAACGGCAAGGACGAGAAGCTGCGGATCCGCAAAGTCTTTGTGGGAACGAAGGAAGAGGCATACATCGTCGAGCACGAGATCAAAAAGAAGCTCGGCAGGCGTGTCGATCACGTCCGTGTCTGTGTGGAGAATTTCTTGGAACCCCATCTCGAGTGGTCTAATCTGCACCAATCACCTAAGACTTACAGAGAGAAGCGCCGCATGCTCTACGCGCACATCCTTCCTTTCTTCGGCAAGCTCCACCCCGAGTTCTGTGACAGAGCGGTGGACGCTTACAAGAGCAAGCGCCGTCAGGAAATCGGCAGAGATAACGCGGCCAGGGAGATCAACTGCGAACTCATGGCCCTCTCCGCGATGCTTAAGTGGGCCCACGACAAGAAGATGTACTTCGGGGACATTCCCAAGCTTGAAAAGCTCCCGTACAGGCGCCCACTGCCCAAGCCCGTCCCTGTCGACATTCTAAACAGGCTTATCAGCAACATGCGCCCGTTCCACCAGGCTCTCCACCTCCTGCTCTATGTCGGGGGAGCCAGATCCGACGAGGCGAGGCCGCTCAAGTGGCATCAGGTCGACTTCACCAGGGGCGTCGTAAGGCTGCTCGGCAAAGGAAACAAAGAGAGGGAGATCCCGATGTGCCCATCCCTCAGTAGGTCTCTCCAGCAACTCCCGAGACAGGGGGAATACGTGTTTCCGAGCAGGGTCACCGGGAAGGCCATCACCGACACGAGGCGCGCCATCGAGTTCGCCAGGAAGCGCGCGGGCATAACTATGCACATCACGCCTCACATGCTCCGGCATAGTTTCGCGACCCATCTGCTCGAGCAGGGCAAAGACCTCAGGACGATCCAGGAGCTCATGGGACACGAAGATATCGGTACGACGCAGATATACCTGAAGGTCAGCGGCGCGCTCAAGAAAGGGGCCGTGGACAGCCTCGAGGGCGGCCTGGACGTGAGCGGGTGCTGGACCCAGGGGGGTGGGCAAAAGGTGGGCAAACAGGGCAAAAATGAAGGGCCTGCCGATGTCAGCAAGCCCTTGTAATATAAGAGCCGGGAATCGGATTCGAACCGACGACCTGCTGATTACGAATCAGCTGCACTACCACTGTGCTATCCCGGCGTCCGGACCGGCAGTGTCATCTCACGCGAGAGACACTGCCTTTTATGCTAGTTTATCGAATTCTTTCCTGAAAAACGCGAGCGTGTCCTCGTCGAATATACAGAATTCCACGACATCCACAGAGCTCTTGGGGTGCCGCTTCAGATAATCCCTCGACTCGCCCACGAGTATCGAGGCACATCGGTCCTTCGGAAAGCCGAATATCCCCGAACTGATGGCAGGCATCGACACACTCGCGAGTCCCCTTTCAGAGGCGAGCTGCAAAACGCTCTGAACAGCACTCTTAAGCTTTCCGTCCTCATCACCCTCACCCATCCGGGGTCCAACCGCATGGATGACGTGCCTGGCCGGTAACTTCCCCGCAGTAGTGATTGCTGCATGTCCTACAGGGACGAAGCCTATCCTATCGCTCTCATCCTGGATGACCTGTCCTCCCTTGCGAACGATTGCACCAGCCACACCGCCTCCATGCTGGAGTCGGGAATTCGCAGCGTTAACAATGGCATCTACAGCACGGGCGGTGATATCGCCGAGCACGAGCCGAAGCGTCTTGCCGTCAACCTTATGTTCAGCAACGACTTTCATGATGAATCGCCACGAAGGCAGATATAACAATACCCGCAAATCTTTCGCTATGTCAATATCGCTGTTGCCTTTTCATGGGTCTCTGTGGGATGGTAAGCGAAGTCATGAAAACGGCGTACCTCGACTGTTTTTCAGGAATAAGCGGAGATATGTTCCTCGGCGCGCTCGTTGACTCGGGGATCAAGACCACCGGCTTACGCCAAGAACTCAATAAGATACCAATAAAAGGCTATACCATTACTGCAAGAAAAGTCCTACGCTGTGGAATCTCCGCAACAAAGGTGGATGTTCTGACAAAACCTCCTCCACGGCGGAAACATGCGGGGACTACGTGGCAGGACATCAAGGAGACGATAGACTCAGCATCGCTCTCTCACCATGTCAAGCAGAAGGGCCTCGAAATCTTCAAGATCCTCTTCGAGGCAGAGGCAGAGGTGCACGACCAACCATTCGACAGGGTTCACCTTCACGAACTCGGAGGCGTCGATTGTATCGTCGATATCTTTGGAACAGTGATCGGTCTCGATATGCTCGGGGTCTCCCGTATCCTCACTTCTCCCGTGAATCTCGGGAGCGGTACCGTAAAGACCGCCCACGGCACCCTGCCCGTTCCTGCACCGGCGACCCTCGCATTGCTTAAGGGGTATCCAGTGTATTCATTCACCGCACCCTTCGAACTGACAACACCAACGGGAGCAGCTCTCATCCGGGGGCTTGGTGCATCTGCTGCCCCCATTCCGACCATGGCGGTCGATAAGATCGGCTACGGCGCGGGGCGAAAGGATCTGACGGACATGCCCAATGCTGTCAGGCTCCTGGTCGGTGAAGAGCTGTCGTCAGTGCAGATGACGGAGGATCCGGAGACGGTCACAGTAATCGAGACTAATATTGACGATATGAGTCCCCAGCTTTACGAAGACGTCATGGATAAGCTTTTTGCAGCCGGGGCACTTGACGTCTTCCTCGAAAGCGTGGTCATGAAGAAGAGCAGGCCGGCGGTCAAACTCACCGCGATCGCCAGTAATGACAGACTTGACCGTCTCGCCGAGATTATCTTCCGCGAGACCACGACTATCGGGGTGCGTTTCCGTCGGGAGCGCCGCAAGACGCTGACGAGAGAGATCAGAACTCTCCGGACGGAGTTCGGCGACATCCGCGTGAAGGTGTCCCGCGACGGCGAGAGCGTCACAAATGTCGCACCCGAATACGATGACCTGAGGGCACTCTCCGCGAAGCACGGCGTCCCCATCAAGACAATCCTTCGTAAGATTGCAAAGCATCTTCCCGAAAGCTGACACCAGCCCTTATCGGAGGGACAAATATCACTAAACACTGTCACCTTATGACGAGGGCCGGATACCCTCTGCTGCGATGCCATATCGATTGCACACGTGGGTGGTTGATCAGACGTCGTTTGGGTCAGCTGCTTGGTTGGTTCTGTAACGACGACCCCGTGATTTTGTTGTCAGGCCCCTGAATCTTATGGTAAGGTAGTGATCGTGCGCGTTGCTCGCCGGAAAACGCACACTGCTCTAGGCAGAACTCGAAACGGCATGAAAGGAGCGTTCCTTTGGCGAGTTTCATAGTTCGTATCTCGGCAATCGCCATCGCACTCTTCTTCAGCATCCTTCCCGTCACCTCACAGGCACTGACCGTGGACGAGGCTATCACTCTCGCTCGCGAGAACGTCCCCTTCTACCGGGCTGCAGGGTATCGCGTTAAATCGAGCGAAGAACTCTATAAGGCAACTCTCGGGCCATACCTCCCGGCACTTGACGCCTCCACTCAACAGCAGCGCCACATGACCACAGCGCAGGAGTTCAATACCTGGCTTTACGACATTACCGCTTCCTATACCCTGTTCGACGGGGGTCGCAGAAGAGCGAACAGGGACATCTCACGTCTTACCCTCGACAGCGACCGAGAGGTACTCAGGACCAACCTCCTGGATCTCGAATTCAACGTGAAGAATGCCTTCTATACTGTCATCGCACAGAAAGAGACTCTCGATCAGAGAAAAAAGCAGCTTCAGGACACGCAAAAGGATTATGAGGTTGCGGAAGGGCGGTACAAGTTCGGGGTGGCAAAACTCTCGGACCTGCTCCAGGCCTCGGTGAGGTTGGAACAGGCCAGGTTCAACGTCGTGCAGGCGGAGGGCAATCTGAACAAGGCATTCTCCGACCTCAACTCGCTTCTCGGGAAGTCGCTTGAGGAGCGCTACGACCTTCAGGGATCACTCGACATCGAATTCGTCCCTCCAGGGCGGGAGGCGCTTTTCATGGTTGCGATGGAGCGACCTGAGATCAAGCAGGCCGAAAACTCCCTGAAAATCTCAGAGAAGACGACGCTCCTAAATCTCAGCACATTCTTCCCCGTTCTCTCTGTAAATGCCACCTATCAGAGCACATCAGGAGGCCTTGCCGGCCTCGCCACGGGAGGGGGCGTTATAAACGAGGAGTGGATTCTAGGTTTCAATGCCACCTGGAACATATTTGAGCTCGGCAAGTTTTACCAGTACCGCTCTTCCGTGATCGAGCAGAGTGTGTCTACAGAGTTGCTCAGCGACATCAAGAGGACAGTGAAACTCAACGTCGACAGGGCCTACGAGGATTTCACAACGAGCGTCAATCAGCTCAAAGTCGCTCAGCAGCAACTCACTCAGGCCCAGCAGAACTACGAACAGGCCTACGGCGAATACAAGGTCGGCAAGGGCGACATTCTCTCCCTCGTGCAGGCGGAAAGCCAGCTCTCCACCGCAAGAGAGCAGTTGGTGGCGTCCCGGCTGTCGGTGATCCTTTTCAAATCGCAGCTTGAGCGGGTGGTGGGAGTTACAACGATTGGATCCGTCCCGCGATAGCGCCGTGTCACGGTCCTGCATCGGGCATCATCTCATGACAATGCCCGCGAATCATCATCCTGAAGAGGTTCCGGATTGAAAAAAAGTCTCCTGCTGTTGATCGTCGTTGCCGCAGTCGCTGCCGGCGGGTTTTTCATTTATAAGACTTATTTCACCAAACCCGAGACCAAGGTCATCGAGACGGCAAAGGTGCAACAGGGGAGCATTCGGGGCGTAATCGTCGAGACAGGCATCATCAAACCCCAGGTGGGAGCGGTCGTCAAGATCGGGGCCCGCGCGACAGGCACGATCATGAGCATGAAAGTGAAGATCGGCGACCGCGTGAAGGCGGGGCAGCTCATCGCACTCATCGATGACCGGGAGATACTGAAGGCCATCGACCAGCAGCGTGCTTCCGTCGCGGCGTCGCAGAACACGCTCCGCCAGATTGAACTGACATATCCCCAGCGCATCGCCGAGGCCCAGGCGAACTATGACTACGCGAAGGTAAACTACGAGCGGGAAAAACAGCTCCTCACGCAGGAGTACACGACAAAGGATTCGGTGGACCGCGCGAGGAGCCAGTTTGAAGCGGCAGAGGCCACCCTCGCGAGGCTTCGCGAGGAGTTCGAGACTCAGCCCAAGATTGTACAGGCGAACATCAACGAAGCAACGGCGCAGCTCCAGCAGCAGGAAACTCGTCTCACCTATACCCGCATTTACGCCCCCATCGAAGGTATGGTCTCCGACGTGACTGCGCAGGAAGGTGAAACGATCGTCGCCGGCCTGCAGGTCGCCAACCTCGTCACCGTCCTCGATACGACTCTCCTGGAGATGTGGATCTATGTAGACGAGACAGATATAGGGAGGGTCAAGGTAGGGCAGCAAGTGGAATATTACGTGGACACCTTTCCATCAAAGATATTCCGCGGCACCATCGAAAAGGTGTATCCCCAACCTGTCGTCAAAGACAACATAGTGTACTACCTCGCCATAGTGAAGATATCGAGAGAAGACGCAGGGTCGTTGAGACCGGAAATGACCACCCATGTCAAGGTCATCTTCGCAGAGAAGACCGACATACTCATCGTCCCGAACGGAGCGGTGAAGTTCGAGAAGGGCAAGGAAGTGGCTTACAAGGTCGTCGGCCGCCACAAGGTCGAGAAGGCCGACCTTAAGCTCGGCATACGGGGAGAGGAAAACACCGAAGTGCTCTCCGGTCTCAAGGACGGCGACGAGGTTGCCACGAAGCTCATCCTCCCTGTCGTCACACAGCCTGAGGAGGCGAGGCGCAAGCCCTGACCGCCGTGCCCTTCTGTCTCATGGATGACATACGCAAGACGTACCACATCGGGCAGCTCGAGGTGGAGGTCTTGAAGGGCGTGAACCTCCAGATCGAAAAGGCCGATTTCGTAGCCATCATGGGAACTTCGGGCTCGGGCAAGACGACGCTCATGAACATCATGGGGTGCCTCGACACCCCGAGCTCGGGCCGCTATATGCTCGCAGACGAGGAAGTGTCGAGACTCACCGATGATGAGCTGTCGGTCATCAGGAACGAACACATCGGCTTCGTGTTTCAGAACTTCTATCTCCTTCCGTATGCGACCGTCCTCGAAAACGTCATGCTCCCGACGTTGTACAGGGAATCGCATAAGGACGACGTAGAGAAACGCGGAGTCGAGATACTGAAGCTCGTGGGTCTGGCAGAGCGGGCGAAGTTCAAACCGAATCAGCTCTCAGGGGGCCAACAGCAGCGTGTAGCCATCGCGCGGGCGCTCATCAACGATCCGGACTTGCTCCTCGCCGATGAGCCGACAGGTCAGCTCGACAGCGCCACTGCGACGGAGATCATGAACCTCCTGACCACGATGCACCAACGCGGCACCACCGTCGTGGTGATCACACACGACGCGAACATCGCAGCGTATGCGAAACGTATCGTCCAGATCAGGGATGGAGTAATCGTTTCCTAACCCTGTTTACCCCGCAATTGCATTTCGGGACACGCCAGAGCCCCTTCAACCTTGTCTACTGTCCCGTACGAATTGTAATGTCCTGATCAAGCGCTGACCTGGATTATTAATATGCTTGCGAGGGCAACAGGGTGAGGACGGCTCAAATCCAAGGCGATGGGATTTGATTTTTTTAGTGCTCTGCGTCTTGATGTGGACTGAACCTCGCTCCTGTTGAAGGCGATCTGGTATAATTTTCGGGTTTGCTGATCCACGAAAAAAAGGATGGAAGAAATCCTTGAGGTGATGGAATGACAACAGAGACAACACGAAAGGCTCTCCTCTCGGGAAACGAGGCTATCGCGAGAGGTGCGATCGAGGCGGGCATATCGCTTGCGGTGAGCTACCCGGGCACTCCGGCGACCGAGATACTGGGCTACGTGGCTGAGCACTACGACGGCGATGCCCAGTGGGCGATCAACGAGAAGGTTGCCTACGAAACCGCGATCGGAGCGTCCTACGCGGGCAAGCGGGTGCTCTGCTCTATGAAGCACGTGGGCGTGAACGTCGCCGCTGACCCGCTCATGACCTCAGCCTACCTTGGGATCAAGGGCGGACTCGTGCTCGTCGTGGCGGACGACCCCGGTGCCTATTCTTCGCAGAACGAGCAGGATTCCCGGTTTTACGCCAAGTTCGCAAAGATAGCGTGCATCGAGCCGAGCGACGCGCAGGAAGCGAAGGACATGGTGAAGAGCGCATTCGACCTCTCGGAGCAGATGGAACTCCCGGTGATGCTCAGGACGGTGACGAGGGTCTCGCACGCCTCCTCGCCGGTGACCCTTGGTGACATTCGGAATCAGAATCCCCTCTCCCTTGAGAAAAACCCGGAAAGGATGCTCGCGGTGCCGAGCAACGTGATGCGCTGTCACAGGATGCTCAACGGGAAGCAGGCAGAACTACTCGCGTGGGGTGAAAGGTCAGGATTGAACCGGGTTTATCGGGACGGCCAGAAGAAGGGCATCATCGCCTGCGGCCTCGCGTACACATATGCAAAAGAGTACGGTGACGAGTTCGCGATCCTGAAGCTCTCTTATTATCCCTATCCGGAAAGCCTGATACGGGACTTTCTGAAAGGCCTCGATGAGGTATGGGTGCTCGAAGAGGGTGAACCTCTCGTAGAGGAGGTCGCCCGCAAGTATCCTGGAGTGATCAAAGGAAAGATGACGGGAGAGGTGAAAGCCGAGGGTGAACTGGGACCGGAGGTGCTCGCCGGCTATGTCCGCGGGTGGAATGGCGCCGCCTCCGATGCGGTCGCCTTCAAGAACCTCCCAATGAGGCCTCCCGTGATGTGTCCGGGATGCCCGCACAGGGAGATGTACCGCTCGCTCAAGGCAGCGGAGCCGACGTTCACCGCAGGTGACATCGGCTGTTACACCCTGGGAGCGAGCCCGCCTCTCAGGGCGCTGGACACCTGTCTCTGCATGGGCGCCAGCATCAGCAAGGCGGCGGGCATCGCGAAGCAGGGAGTGAAGAGAGTCGCGGCGGTAATCGGCGATTCGACCTTCCTGCACTCCGGCATCCCCGCTCTCATCAACGCGGTCTACAACAAAGCCGACATCCTCGTCGTGATCATGGACAACGCCTCAATCGCCATGACGGGCCACCAGCCCACACCGCTCACCGGCGTCACCGCGAAGGGCGAGCAAGGTGAAAGGGTTTCGCTTGAGGAGATATGCAGGGCGTGCGGCGCTGCGTCCGTGGAGGTCGTCGATCCATTTGATCACAAGAAATCAGAGGCGGTCGTCAGGGAGAAGATCGACGCCGGAGGGGTCCACGTGATCATCTCGAGGAGACCCTGCATATTCGTGGCGAGAAAGAAGAATCAATAAATCCTCTTGCCCAGCGTCGTCGTCAGGTCAGAGCCTGAATGTTACTTTCGCCACTTCTGCCCTGATCCGAAATGCCTGCTCTGCCAGCTATTACACGTTGAAAGATAAGGAGCGCTGGATGGAGCGATTCGGTCTTTTTCGGTAACAGCTCTCAGCGAAGCGGAGCGTGAAACAGACTCGAGTGTTCGAGCCCGAAGGGTGAGTTTCGAGGCTGTAGCGAAGCGAGCATAGAGCTGTCGACAAAGACCGCCGGAGCGGAAGCCAGCCTCCTTATCAACGCTCTTCGTTACAGGACAGGTGGGTTCACCTGCGCATTCGCGGCAGCATCAGGGCGAGGATCCTCCTCACCTCGCGATACGGCTGCCTTCGCTCAGGTCTACAATGCGTACACCTCTTCAGGAGTGAGCACGGGCACCTTGGCCCCTTTGAGCGCCTTCACACCTGCACCGATGTTCTCCGTGCGGAGCACCACCACCGCCTTCTGACCGCTTTTCTCTACAAAAGCGTACACATACTCGACGTTGATATCCGCGTCGGTAAGCACCTTCAGCACGCGGGCAAGACCGCCTGGTTCATCGGATACACCAACGGCGATCACATCGTTTTCCCCCACAGTGAAGCCGTTCTTCTCGAGCGCCTTCTTTGCCTTTTCCGGCTCGGGGACGATCAGGCGCAGGATGCCGAACTCGGAGGTGTCCGCGATGGACAGCGCGCGGATGTTGATCTTTGCCTTAGCAAGGCTGTCGAGGGCCTCCCAGAGCCTGCCCTTCTTGTTCTCCAGAAATACGGATATCTGCTTTACCTTCATGGTCGCTCCTTTACAGCTGACGCTTGTCTATGACCCTCTTCGCCTTGCCCTCGCTCCTGGGAAGCGTCTTGGGCTCGACGAGGCTCACCTTGACCCTGAGGCCGATCGCCGCCTCTATGTGGTCCTCTATCTTTCTCTTGAGATCCTCGATGTGGCGCACCTCGTCAGAGAAGAGCTTCTTCGACAGCTCGACCTGCACTTCGATTTCATCGAGGTGGTGTGGTCTCGTCACTATGATCTGGTAGTGGGGTTCGATCCCTTTGATCTCCAGGAGTGCCTTCTCGATCTTCGACGGGAACACCTGGACCCCTCTGATCTTCAGCATGTCGTCAGTGCGTCCTGTAATCCTGTCCATGAGGACCAACGTCCTGCCGCACTTGCACTGCTCCCTGCGGAGGGCCGTGATGTCCTTCGTCCGAAAACGGATCATCGGCATGCCTTCACGGGTAAGGGTAGTGAGCACGAGTTCCCCCTTCTCACCCTCCGGCAACGGATCGAGAGTCTCCGGAGATATCACCTCGGGAAAGAAGTGGTCCTCGAAGATGTGGAGTCCGTTCTTGTGCTCGCACTCATGAGCCACACCCGGGCCGATAATCTCCGTCAGCCCGTATATGTTGAGAGCCATGAGATGCAGCCGCCGTTCTATCTCCTCGCGCATCCGCTCGCTCCAGACCTCGGCGCCGAAACATCCCGCCTTGAGCTTGATGCTCCTCCTGTCTATGCCCATCTCCTCCGCCGCCTCGGCGAGATACAGCGCGTACGAAGGAGTGCAGGTGATGATCGTCGTGCCGAAGTCACGCATGATCTCGAGCTGACGCTTGGTCTGTCCCGCCGAGATGGGTACCACCGTCGCGCCAATACGGTGCGCACCGTAATGTATGCCGAGACCTCCGGTGAACAGCCCGTATCCGTAACAGTTTTGGATGATGTCTCCTTTGGTCGCGCCGGCCATTGCAAGACAGCGTGCGACCACTTCACTCCACACATCTATGTCTCTTCTCGTGTAACCCGCCACAATAGGGGTGCCGGTCGTTCCCGAGGAGGTGTGCACCTCGACTATCTCCTCCTGAGGCACGGCGAACATGCCGAACGGGTACGCATCCCTCAGGTGCGCCTTCGAGGTGAAGGGGAACTTTTCGATGTCACTCAGTGTTCTGATTCCGGAGGGGGAGACTTTGGCTTTGTCGAAGTGCGTGCGGTAATAGGGCACCTTCTCGTAGGCCCGCTTCACCACTGCCTTGAGACGCCGCAACTGGAGCTTCTGTCTCTCCGCGGCCGGCATGCACTCCGATTCCTTATTCCAGATCATCTGTTCCTCTCCTTTCTGATGTCGTCTTCGCTCAGGAAGTTGAGATGCTCGCTCCTGAGAAGCTCCTTGGCCTTGTCGACATCGTCCACTTCGGTGATGAGGAAGGCCCTCCTGCCACGCTCGATCGGGAGACCGTAGGCGTACTCCATATTGATGCCGTGTTTCGAGAGTGTCTGGGCGATCTCGTAGAAACCGCCGGGCCTGTCATTCATCTCGATGGCGAGCACGTCATTGAGCGACACGGTGAAGCCCTTCTCCTTGAGACTCCTGTGGCCTCGCTCGTAGTCATCTACGAGGAACTTGATCACCCCGAAGCTTCCCGAGCTTGCGATGTTCATCCCCAGGATGTTGATCCCTTCCTCGGCGAGCACCTTCGTAATGCTTGCCAGCTTGCCCGGCTTGTTCTCCGCAAAGATCGAAATATGCTTCACGTCTTTCATGGCCGCACCTCTGATCGGATGCCCTATCGTTAGAGTGTCCTCTTGTCTATGACCCGTTTTGCCTTGCCCTCGCTCACGGGCAGCGACCCGGGTTCAAGCAACTCAACCTTGGGCTTCACGAGTATTTCCGCCCTCAGTCTGTCGGCGATTTCGGCCCTGAGCTTCAGGAGGTGCTCGAGGCTGCCGTCGAAGATGTCCTTCTGGATCTCTACGTTCACGGTCATCTGGTCGTAGGATTCGAGCACGATCTGGTAGTTCTGCGCAACCCCTTTCACACCCATCAGGACCCTCTCGATCTGCTGCGGGAAGATATTCACTCCCCGGACGATGAACATGTCGTCAGCCCTGCCGACAATTCTCGATATCCTGCGGTGCGTCCTCCCGCACCTGCACTCCCCCGGGATGATCCGGGTCATGTCCCTGGTGCGGTATCTCAGGATCGGCATCCCCTCCCGGCACAGGGTGGTGAGCACCATCTCGCCCTCTTCGCCGTCAGGCAGTCCCTCGCCGGTATCCGGGTCTATGATCTCCAGCAGGAAGTTGTCCTCCCAGAGGTGCATCCCCTCCTTTTCCGAGCACTCAAAGGCCACGCCGGGTCCGTTCATCTCCGAAAGTCCGTAGGAGTTATAGACGTCGATGCCGAGGAGCCCCTCGATCTTCGCCCTCGTCTCTTCGGTATAAGGCTCGGCGCCGATGTAAGCCCTCTTCAGCGAGACGTCGCGACGGGGGTCCACGCCTTTTCTCTGCATGACATCGGCCAGGTAAAGGGCATAGCTCGGGGTGATGTGGAGCGCCGTCGTCCTGAAATCCTGCATAAGGGCGATCTGCCTCTCCGTGTTGCCCGGACCTGCGGGGATCACCAGAACCCCCACCTTTTCCGCGCCGTAATGCATCACGAGCGCGCCGGTAAACAGCCCGTATGTCATAACGTTCTGCAGGACGTCGTCCTTCCTCATTCCGGTCATCGTGAGGCAGCGGGCTATCAGTTCCGCCGCCCGGTCCACATCCTTGCTCGTGAAGAAAATCGCCTTCGGCTTGCCTGTGGTGCCGCTCGATGTGTGGAGCCGCACCATTTCCTCCTTCGGGAGGGCAAGAAGGCCGTAGGGATAGTTATCTCGCAGGTCATCGCGGGTAGTGAAGGGGAGTCTTCTCACGTCCTTCACCGATTTGATCTCTTCGGGCCGCACGCCGAGTTCCCTCATTCTCTCATGGTAAAAAGGCACCTTCCCGTACACGCGGGTAACAGTCTCCCTCAAACGCTCGGCCTGGATCTTCTCGAGGGACTTCCGCCCGATGGTTTCGATCTCCTTCTGCCAGAACATCCTCACTCCTTTCCCCCCTGCACGATCTCCCTGCCCTTGCGGAACGCGGCGAGGTTGATCTCTACGGTCTTCGACGGCACCGAATTGCTGATCACCTTCTCCCAGACGTCCTGATCGAACGGGAGGAAACGGGAAAGGGCGCCCACGAGTATGACGTTTTCCACTTTGGGATTACCGAGGGCCTTCGCAATCTCAGGAGCATCCACCTCGACAACCTCGAACCCTGCCTCCCCCAGCTTCAGCGCCGCGCCTTCGGGATAGGGATTCGTGTCCGGATTGACAGTGGAAGGCATGATCCTCCGCCTGTTCAGGATCACCTGTGCCCGCGGTTTCAGGTAGTATGCGTAACGGAGGGCCTCGAGTTCCTCAGTCGCCATCATGAAATCCCCCGTACCTCTGGGTGTGAGCGGAGAATAGACCTCTTTCCCGAAGCGGACGTGGCTGATGACACTCCCGCCGCGCTGCGCCATGCCGTGCAGTTCGCTCTCCTTCACCATGAGCCCCACCTCGAACGCGCACTCGGCGACTATCTTGCTAGCCAGGATGATACCCTGCCCCCCTACCCCCACAAAAAGCACGCTCGTGCTCACCATCGTTTCCTTTCACTAATCCGTCTCCGCCGCGTCTCGGTCCACAGGGAAAAGACTGATAAAGCGGCAAAGTGTGGAATATCTTCAGGTTTCACGATCCTGCTGAAGCTAAAAAGTCTATCACAGACCGTTCCGGCGCTGCAACTTGCGCACCGTCCGGCGGGCGGCTGACAGCTTCCCGGGCCCGGTCCGTGTCGCGACCATCCGGGAAAGCAGAAATAACTTGACAACAATCCGGCATGGACGGAATAATTAGAGGCTTTGCGCTCCGCATCGAGCGCTCACCACCAAGGACGGAGAGACTGCTCCCTGGATGTTCCAGATTCTCCAAGTTATTATTGTCATCCTGTACGTCGCCGCCATGCTCGGCGTGGGTTACTTCTACATGCGGCGCACGAAGTCAGTGGGGGATTTCTTCCTCGGCGGCCGCACCCTCGGCCCCTGGATGAGTGCCTTCGCCTACGGCACCACGTACTTCTCAGCAGTCCTCTTCATCGGCTACGCCGGCAAACTCGGCTGGGGCTTCGGTATTCACACCATGTGGATCGTAGTCGGCAACACGCTGATCGGCACGATACTCGCCTGGAAGCTCCTCGCCGGGCGTACCAGAGACATGACCGTGCGCCTGAACGCCCTCACCATGCCCGAGTTCCTCCGTGCGAGGTACGACAGTAAGGGCCTGCAGGTCGTCGGCGCCGTCGTCGTCTTCATCTTCCTCGTCCCCTATTCCGCCTCCGTCTACATGGGCCTGAGCTACCTCTTCGAGAAGGCCCTCGGCCTCCAGTATAACGAAGCCCTCTTCTTCCTCGCCCTCCTCACCGGAGTGTATCTCGTCATGGGCGGCTACCTTGCCGTCGCCTTGAGTGACTTCATCAGGGGAATCGTCGAGTTCGCCGGCGTCATGGTGATGGTTTTTCTCCTCGCCCACTGGAAAGGGGGCATCGCCGAGACCACGAACCGCCTCCTCGGAGACCCGAATGTCATGGCTCCCGGCCTCTCGCGGATCATCCCTCTCGGTCCCGATCAATTCCAGATCCATGTGCCCGGCTCACTGATCCTGATTTCCCTGATCCTCATCACGAGTTTCGGGCCCATGGCACTGCCCCAGATGGTGCAGAAGTTCTACTCTATCCGCAGCAGGGCGGATGTGGCGCGGGCCATGACCATCGCAGGAGTCTTCGCATTCTTCATGACCTTCGGTGCCTATTACAGCGGCGCGCTCACTCACCTGTACTACGATTCCGGTCTCCCGAAGGAGATACTCTCTCACGGCAAGCCGAACCTCGACCAGTTGATGCCGCATTTTATCACGACCCAGTTCCCCCACGGCTTCGTGCTGCTCATCCTTCTCCTCGTCTTCTCCGCGTCCATGTCGAGCCTTTCGTCGCTCGTGCTCGTGTCAAGCTCCGCCATCGCCATTGACGTGTACGGCGCCTTCGTCAACCGCCACTCGAACCAGAAACAGACAATGGCATTGCTGCGGATACTCTGTGCCGTCTTCGTGGCACTCTCCCTCGTCCTCGCGCTGAACAAGGTGGACGTTATCGTGAACCTCATGGTCATGTCATGGGGGGCGTTGTCAGGCGTGTTCCTCGCCCCTTACATCTACGGCCTTTTCTGGAAGAAGACAACGAAGGCAGGAGCGTACGCCGGCGTCCTCACGGGACTCACCTCCGCTTTTGTCCTCTTCTCCCTCTGGGGGAAGGAAGGGATACCTCTTGCGGGAGCTATCACGATGTTCCTGCCCATGGCTGTCGTGCCCCTCGTGAGTCTTGTAACGAGACCTCTTCCCCCGGCAGTCGTTGAGGCTGCCTTCTCTGATCCCCGGCCGGCCAGAGAAGAGGCGCCTGTCAAGACGCCAGGTTCCCCTGTGGCGCCAGGGACAGCCATCACTCGAGGTGAGACATGAAAGTCGAGCAGATTTCGGCATTCATCGAGAACAAGTCTGGCAGACTCGCCGAGGTCGCAGGCATCCTCGCTGAGGCGGGGATCAACATCAGGGCTCTCGCTCTTGCCGAGACATCGGACTTCGGAATTCTGCGCCTCATTGTGAACGATACGGAGAAGGCGAGGCAGGCACTGAAGGACGCGGGGTTTACCGTGTCCAAAACCGAGGTCGTTGCCGTGGAGGTGCCCGACAGGCCGGGAGGGCTCGCGATAATTCTGAACACTATCAGGGATGCCGGGATCAACGTAGAGTACATGTATGCCTTCGTCGAGAAGAGCGGAGAGAACGCCATAGTCATATTCCGATTCGACGAGATCGGGAAAGCGGTCGCAACGCTCCGAGAAGCCGGCATAAGGATTCTGACGGGAGAGGAAATCTATTCCCTTTAATTTCACTGACAGAGGAGGAAGGAGATGAAGGTAACAAGATTTTTCGTCGCAGTCATGCTCGTTGTCGCGTGTGCCACCTTACCGGTATTCGCAGCGGACACAATCAAGGTGGGGGCTATCCTCGCAGTGACGGGCCCTGCATCGTTCCTCGGCGCGCCTGAGGAAAGGACTCTCGAGATGCTCGTTGAGGACATCAACAAGAAAGGCGGTGTCATAGGCAAGAAGATCGACCTTATCGTGAAGGATTCAGGCGGGAGCCCGGAAAAGGCCCTTTCCTTCGCAAAGCAGCTGATCGAAGAGGACAAGGTGCTCGCGATCATCGGGCCCTCGACAAGCGGCGAGACGATGAAGATCAAGAACGTCGCAGAGGAGGGCAAGACGATCCTCCTGTCCTGCGCGGCCGCGGAAGTCATCGTGAACCCCGTCGCGAAATACGTGTTCAAGACCCCCCAGAAGGACAGTGACGCCGTCAGGAAGATCTTCGAGCAGATGAAGAAGATGAAGATCTCCAAGATCGGGGTGCTGTCAAGCAACACCGGCTTCGGCAAGGCCGGCAAGGAACAGATCGAGAAACTCGCGCCTGAGTACGGCATCCAGATCCTTGTGAACGAGGTCTATGACAAGGCCGCTACCGACCTCACCGCGGAGGTCGCCAAGCTGAAGGCCGCAAAGGTCCAGGCGCTTCTCAACTGGTCCATAGAGCCCGCACAGTCTATCGTCATCAAGAATGCGCGTCAGATCGGCCTCAAGATACCGATCTTCCAGAGCCACGGCTTCGGCAATATCGAGTACGTGAAGGCCGCCGGTCCTGCAGCTGAGGGTGTGATGTTTCCGGCAGGCAGGCTCCTCGTGGCAGACCAGCTGCCGAAGAACAATCCGCAGAGGCAGGTGCTCCTCACCTACAAGAAGAATTACGAGACCAAATGCCACGGAGAGGAATGCAGCACCTTCGGCGGTCATGCCTATGACGCACTCATGATCCTGGTGAACGCCATCGAAAAGGCGAACAGCACGGACAGTGAGGCAGTGAGAAAGGCCATCGAGAACACAAAGGGCTTCGTCGGCACGGGCGGCACATTCAACTTCTCACCTGAGGACCACAACGGTCTCGACATCAACGCATTTGAAATGCTGACCGTCAAGAAGGGGAAGTTCGCGATCCTCGGCAAGTAAGCGAAACCGAAGCAGTTTCCGATCGGGAGTATCCGTCATGCGCGGATACTCCCGATTCTTTCACGGACGGACATGAGCATCGAACTCTTTTTTCAGTACATCGTCGCGGGGATCACCTACGGAACGATCTATGCGATCGTCGCCATAGGGTTCAACATTATCTATAACGCCACAGGCATCATCAATTTTGCCCAGGGCGAGTTCGTCATGCTCGGCGCCATGACCGCCGTAACGCTCCATCACGTCATGCCTCTTCCCCTCGCGATCGTCGCCGCTGTCGTCATCACGTCTCTTGTGGGTGCACTGATGGAAGTCCTCTTCATCCGCTGGCTTTACAGACCTTCGGTGCTCAGGATGATCATCATCACGATCGGACTGTCCATCCTTCTCAGGGAGGTGAGCCTCCACATCTGGGGTGAGGGAGTCAAGGCACTGCCCTACTTCACGGGAACTTCAGTGACTGCCCTCAACTTCGGCGGCGTGTTCGTGTCTCCCCAGGTGCTATGGGTCGTAGGAATTAGCGCCGTCATGGTGGCGATCCTCAGCGTCTTCTTCAACCGCACGCTTCTCGGAAGGGAGATGCGCGCCTGCGCCGCGAACCGCGACGCTGCGCGCCTCTGCGGCATCAACGCCAAGAACATGGTGACACTTTCCTTCATGCTGAGCGCCGCCATCGGTGCGCTCGGCGGCTGCGTCGTCTCACCAATCACTTACGTTCAGTATGACAGTGGAACACCCCTCGCCATCAAGGGCTTCACCGTTGCCATCCTGGGCGGTCTCGGCAACAGCGGAGCTGCGGTAGGCGCCGGCATGATACTGGGCATTCTTGAATCGTTCAGCATCTGGTTCATGCCTGCTGCGTACAAGGATGTCATCTCCATCACGATCCTCCTCCTCATTCTCTTCGTACGGCCGAGCGGTCTGTTCGGCAGCCCCGAGGCCGCCAGGCTCAAGGAGTTTTGATGAGATCGAGGCACCTCCAGATCCTGGCCTTCGCCACGTTCATCGTGATGATCCAGTTCGTCGCCCGGATCACGGAGAGCAGCTACCACCTCACCCAGCTGACCATGACTGCCTACTACACTCTGCTCATTATAGGACTCTGCATGCTCGTCGGATACGCGGGCCAGATCTCAATCGGGCATGCCGGATTTTTCGCCATCGGCGGCTATCTCTCCGCCTTCCTGACGACCTACGATCTCTCCGCATACAAGGGGAACGCCCTTGTCGGCATGCTTGTCAAGGCGGGAATTCTTGTAGTGCTGCCCGATCTGTATGGCGGGAGCCTCCTCGTGTTCAATGCCTGGGCGGCCTGCATAGCGGCACTGCTCGCGAGCGTTGCAGTCGCCTACCTCGTGGGGGGCCCGGTGCTGAAGCTCAAGGGACACTACCTTGCCATGGCGACCCTCGGGTTCGGCATCATTGTGTATAGGCTCGTCCTGGGAACGGAGTTCCTGGGCGCCGCAGACGGTATATCAGATGTACCGGGGTTCCCGCTTGTGCCTGGAGTGGAGATCACCGGCAAGTCCTCGGAGCGGGTGCTGAACTACTACATCGCTTGGGGACTCGTGGCAGTCGGAATGGCACTGCTCCTGAACCTCGTCCACTCCCGAGTCGGCAGGGCCCTCGCCGCGATCCACGGTGCCGAGGACGCTGCAGATGCCACAGGCATCCCGACGGCGCGCTACAAACTGAACGTATTTGTGCTGAGTGCCGCGTATGCAGCGCTTGCAGGGGTCCTGCTCACGCATTACAACGGCGGCATCGGCCCCTCCGAGGCGTCGGTCATGAAGTCGGTTCGCTACGTGGCGATCGTCGCAGTCGGCGGAATGGCGAACCTCTGGGGGGCGCTGGGCATGAGCCTCATACTCAACTACCTCTCGCTCCGGGGCTATTTCGGCACCCTTGACGACCTCGTTTTCGGCGCCATTCTCATCGTTATCATGCTTTTCGCTCCCGACGGATTGCTGAGAAGGCAGATCCTGGGCGACCTGAGACGACTCTTTTCTCGCAGCGTGAAAGAGGAATCACCGTGACGCTCCTGTCCGTGCAGAAGGTGAGCAAGCGATTCGGCGGCCTCCAGGCGGTTCAGGACGTCTCCTTCGATGTCGGCGAAGGCAGCATCAAGGCCCTCATCGGTCCCAACGGGGCGGGGAAAACGACTCTCTTCAACCTTATCTCCGGGATGCTCACTCCAGACAGCGGTTCGATACGGTTCCACGGGAGGCCGGTCGAGGGACTCAAGCCCCATCGGATCGCCTCACTCGGCATGGCCCGCACTTTCCAGCACATCAGGCTATTTCCCAAGATGACGGCCCTCGAGAACATCATGGTCGGACGGCATACCCACAGCAGCGCCGGCTTCATCGCGGGTATGCTCAGCCTCCCCTTCTCTTGGAAAGAGGAAGCAAAGATACGCGAGAAATGTCTCGATATAATGGAATTTCTCGGTGACCCTGAACTCGCGGAGATCGACGCAACAAGCCTCGCATACGGCCAGCAGAGGACCGTCGAGCTCGGAAGGGCTCTTGCCTGTGAGCCGAGACTTCTGCTTCTCGATGAACCGGCTGCCGGGTTGAATATGCGCGAGACCGTCGAGATGGGCAGGCTGATCCAGAAGATCAGGGACAGGGGAGTCACAGTCCTCTTGGTGGAACATGACATGTCCCTCGTCATGAAGATTTCCGACGAGATCATCGTCCTGAGCTATGGACAGAAGATCGCCGATGACGTACCCCTCGCGATCCAGAAGAACCGCGAGGTGATCCGGGTCTATCTTGGAGAGGACGATGCTGAGAATTAAGAACCTCGAGACGGGCTACGGGAAGCTGAAGGTCCTTCGGAAGGTGACGATGCACGTGAGCCCAGGAGAGATCGTGACGATCATCGGAGCAAACGGCGCGGGCAAGAGCACTCTTCTCCGGACAGTGAGCGGCCTCCAGGGAGCGCCAAGCGGAGAGATGCTGTTCGACAAGCAGGACATCCGGGGACTTCCAACGGAGAAGATTGTCTCTCTCGGATGTTCCCTCGTACCGGAGGGCAGGCAGGTCTTCGCCCCGATGACCGTACTCGAAAACCTGATCCTCGGCGCACGTCCGCAGTACCGAAGGAAGGCCGGCGACAATGTGGAGAAGGACATCGAGCGTGTGTACGAGCTCTTTCCCATACTGAAAGAGCGGGAACTGCAGCTCGCCGGCACGCTGTCTGGCGGAGAACAGCAGATGCTTGCCATAGCGCGGGCACTCATGGCGAGGCCGAAACTCATGATGATGGACGAGCCGTCCATGGGCCTCGCGCCCCTCATCGTGAAGGGCATCTTTTCGATCATCACGCGGATCCGCGACGAGGGAACCACGGTGCTCCTCGTGGAACAGAACGCGAAGGCGGCTCTCGGCATCGCTGACCGCGGGTACGTGCTCGAAAACGGCAGGATACTCATCGAGGGGGTCGCCGAGGACCTTCTCCTGAACAGGGACGTGCAGAGGGCGTACCTCGGAAGAGACCTTGACGCGGAGGTTTCACTGTAATACCGAATCTTACTGATCACGAATAGAGGGGAGGAACGTATGTACTGGGAAGCGGTGAGAGAGTGCATGGAAAGGGGAGATCTTGAGCAGCTTCAGCTCGAGAGACTGCAGTCGACCCTGTTCAGGGTATACATGAATGTACCCTTCTACCGGAAGAAGTTCGACGAGCTCAACATAGACCCTGACTCGTTCCTTTCCCTCGATGACCTTCGCCGCCTTCCCTTCACGACAAAGGAGGACCTCAGGATCAGCTATCCCTACGGTTTCTTCGCCGTTCCGCTCAGGGAAGTGGTGCGCATCCAGGCCTCATCGGGCACTACCGGAATGCCCACCGTCGTCGGGTACACGAGGAACGACATAAAGACCTGGTCGAATCTCGTAGCCCGCGTCTTCACGGCGGGGGGGGTCACGCAGAATGATATCGTGCAGATCGCGTTCGACTACGGCCTCTTCACCGGCGCCTTCGGCCTGCACTTCGGCGCCGAGCGGCTCGGGGCATCGGTCATCCCGATCTCGAGCGGCAATACAAAGAGACAGGTCAAGATCCTCCAGGACTTCAAGACCACCGCCCTCGTCTGCACGCCGAGCTTCGCCCTTTCGATCGCAGAGACCATCATCGAGTCGGACATCAATGTGAATTCCCTTTCCCTGAAATATGGCCTGCTGGGCGCGGAGCCGTGGTCGGAAGGGATGCGGCAGGAGATCCAGGACAAGCTGAAGATCATCGCCACCGACAACTACGGCCTGAGTGAGGTGATGGGTCCGGGCGTTGCCGGTGAATGTCTCGAAAGGGATGGGCTGCATATAAACGAAGATCATTTCCTTGTTGAGATAATAAATCCGGATACTCTTGAGCCGGTGAAGCCGGGCGAAGTCGGCGAGCTTGTGATCACGACCCTGACGAAAGAGGCCTTCCCGGTGATACGCTTCAGGACACGGGACCTTACCCGTCTGATGCCTTCGCCCTGCCCCTGCGGACGGAAGTTCATGCGGATGCACAGGGTTATGGGAAGGACGGACGACATGCTGATAATAAAAGGGGTGAACGTCTTTCCGTCCCAGATAGAACATGTGCTCTTCGATATCGAGGGGACCGAACCTCACTACCAG
>JBLMXV010000201.1:0-20271 GCA_050257935.1 Chloroflexota bacterium | reverse complement strand
GGCTGCGCGGTCGGTGGGTATACACACGATGTCGCGGCTTATCGGGTGCATCTCCTGTAAGCTCCTGTGCGGCTTATCGGTACAAAAACGACCGTTATGATGCCACCGACGGCTCCGAGGGCCATTGTCATTACCTAATCTCCGGCCACACTGGGCGACTGCATCAGACCGGAGCCCTTGCAAATCAATATCAAGGCGCGTGCCAATCCTATCTTTTCCCTGTTGTCAACAACTTGCGTGTGAAAAAATGCTCTGTTTCGTAAACTTTCCCGACAGAACGTTATGAGAAACTTTACACTTTCCCGTTGCAGCAAACTGACGCACCGGATCGAAAAGCTGGGAGAATTGGAACTGCAAATGCTAGCTGAAAAGACTTGAGTTATGCCGGGACTCTCCCGCCACCCGCTGAAGTCCAGGTGCCGGTAAGCCTGCCAGAGAACACCATATAGTTGGCCCGCAGAACTGATCGAGCCTTCGATGATCTTCATTCTTCCTCAGTTATTCCTATAGTCATAGGTCGCAAGGTCGAGGCCGATCGCGTTTACGTATCTGTTGACAGGCTCGTAGTCGTTGTCGGCGGTCGCGATGAATTTCCGTGCACCGAAGTCTTCCAGTACTTTTCTGCCTTCAGGGTCATCGTGCATGGTAAGAAGCGCCTCTCTAAGTCTGTTCTTCAACGCGGGATCAAGGTCTTTCCTCACGGCGAGAGCATTCTCCGGGACATCGGGTGATCTTTCGATGATGGTGAGTTCGCTCTTGATTCTTTTGTCAGTTTTTGCGAGCTTGTCGAAGACCGTGTTCTTCGCGGCTCCTATGTCGGCCTTTCCATTGAGGACATCATAGATGGCGTCCTCATGGCTGCCGGCGAAGTAATTCTCCTTGAGATACCGCCTGTAATCTTTGATTTCCGCCTTCTTGAAGTATTCGAGAGGGAGAAGGTAACCGGCAGTCGTTGCCTTGTCCACGAAGGCGAACCGTTTCCCTCTCATGTCTTTCGCATACCTTATGCCGCTGTTCTTCTTCACAAAGATCAAGCCGTGGTAGGTCGAGATGCCATCGGCGGATTCGGGTCTGGCAAGGACTTCAAGTCGCATCTTGTGGCATGCAAGAACATAGGCAAAGCTCCCGAAAAATGCTCCGTCCATCTGCATGGAGGCAAAGTCATCGATGATATTGCCATATCGAGGAAGTGCCGCAACTACGATCTTTCTCCCGATTCTCGCCGAGAGGTAGTCGGCGAGCGGCTGATATCTCGCAACCTGGTCGAAGATCTTGTATTCCGGGGGAAGGCCTATGAGGAGTGGCTTTTCTTTTGCGCCCTTGCCGGGTCCGGTCGCCCTCTTGGCTGAGTCCGTATCCGATCGGGCGCAGGCAGCCGCGAGAAGGATGGTGAGGATGAAAGTGATGACAACCCTTATGAGAGTCAATTTTGGCTTTTCAATACGTTCAACGACCTGCGTACACCAATGTGCGCTGTTTCGTAAACGTTCCCGACACAATCAGCCGCAGGCTCGCATTTCGATCACCTTCTCGTGACCATGAGTTCCAGGTCTTCCAGAAGTGACTGGAGGTCTTCCTCGTGCTCGACTTCCTGCTCGAGAATGGTCGTCACCATGTTAAAGGTGACGATATCTTTGTCGCGGGTCTTCTGGAGGAGATCATTGTAGAAACTGATGGCGCACCTCTCTCCATTTATGTTCTGGTTGAGAATCACTTTGACGTACTCGTCGTCGGGAGGTTCATAGCCGCATCCGGACTTCTCGTACCACTTCTTGGGCTCCGACAGAGGCCTTCCGCCGAGCTGGATGATCCGGTTTGCTACCATGTCTGCGTGCATTAGTTCCTCCGTTGCGTGTTGTAGGAGCTCGGCTGCCACCGCGTCCTTCATCGGACCGCGGACCACCTTTGCGCCGAGCCAATACTGGTGATATGCAAACCACTCATCGGCGAATGCTCTGTTGAGGAGATCGAGGAGTTCACCCACGTCCATTCCCACGATTTCCTTTCCTCTGGTCCCCATGAAACGCTCCTCCTCTTCCTTAAGTTGTGACTCAACCCTGATTGTTCACGCGCCGCGGTGGAGGCGGCTCAAGTACAAAACCGTTGGTGACGAGTGCCGGAGAAGAACTGTCGCATGCAGCCCAAAAGCGATGAGAATGATTTCTGATGTCTTGCCTTCTGCATTCGTAGGTTATGTCAGTCGTTCTGCTGGTCCGGTGCCTGAGAGCCCTGCTCGTCCACCGGTGGCCCCTTCTCTTCGCCCTCTTTCTTCTTGAACCGCTTCTCTCTCTTCTCCTCCTGCTTCTTCTGGCGAGTTATTTCCTTCTTCCTCTTCTCGCTTCTGTAAGCGCCCGCACGTTTTGCCAAGTCTTCCTCCTTCGTCCGGTGTCGCTGGCATCTAATAAAGCGCGTGGCGCGTAGCGCACCATGCTCTCCGCCCGCTTTCCGGACCTCCGATGAGATTGAAACCACCCCGGCGCCCGGTTGCAAAGTGATGAGCGCGATACGCTCGGCAGCACTCTTCCTGGCGCATGCGCATCAACCTATCCATGCCTCCGAAGATCCGGCACCTTCGGGCCATTCGACCCTGCGACAAGCTGGTCTGCCGACAACCCTTAAATCCTTAAGACCTGCCGGTCAGCAGGGCGGCGAAGAAAAAACACGCAGAACACCGTGACCCGCGGTTAAAACAACGGCACGGCCGATGAAGCATCTAGGCACTATACCACACGGCAGGAAGGAACGGCAATTGCTGTAAAGTCAATGGCGTGAACGTCGCAGAGCCGGGTGCTTCCATCTGCGCTTTCCTCACCCTCTCGGCTTCGCGAGCACCTCCAGCACCTTGAGATCGAGGAACCTTTTTGACGCGGCTGACCGCATCAGAAGCACCGTGTCCGCACCCCACGCTGTTCCTGCGACGGCGAGGACTTCCTCGTGTTCAGGTATGAGACCAGCGTCAACGGCCATCATCGCGATCTCGCAGCAGACCTTCGTGCCTTCTCCAAACCGTCTCAGGGCCTGCGCGACGATGAGCGCGGGATAAAGGCCGTTGAACCTCGATGCAAAGGCCGTTTCGAGGGCATGGGTGATCATGGTACCGGTGTAAACTTTGGCGCCTGTCGCTTCGATCTGCAATCTCGTGTCCTGCTCCATCTCATGGGTGTTGGGCTCCTTGAAGCCGGCTGAGTGCGTGACCACCACTACCTGAGCGGCCGCGCCCTTCAATTGCTCTGAGAAGCGCAGCCCTGTCTCACCGCGCGTCGAGGCCACAATGATGTACTTGAATCCACGAGTGCGGACCGCCTCGGACACAATGCGCAGACAGGCTTCGGTGTTCTCCTGCCCCGGCTTCTCGAAATAGGTGACGGTTAGCTCCATTATCTGCCTCCCTCCATTTCCGGCCATTTTATACTAAACCTCGACATTTGATGAAGGGACGATGACCGGCGAGGCGAGGACTGCGGAAAAGAGGTCGTGTCAGACAGTGAGCCGAGGGCTGCAGGGAGGAAAGCGGGAGTCTCGATCCTTGACACGGGGGAGAGGCCTTGCCGCTCTGAGGAGTTTGCGAGCTTGAGGAGACTTGAAGAGAGGGCGAAGTCCTTGCTCACGATTCCCTCGATACGCTCGAGAGAGACGTGTTCGTCTTCCGTCGCGACGAGGATCCTCTGCGCCACTTCCGGAAGGGCTGGCAGTTCGATCGACTTCAGCAGCCGTGCGTCCATGTTTCGTACCACGATCTGATTGCCAGGCTTGCCTCACCTCGTGCCTGCCCGACCTGGCATTGTCATCGCACGCCAGGCTGACATGAGGGTCAGGGAGGAGGGCGGGAAGAATTCTGTCGGACCCGTTCCGGTTTTTACGACAGGGGCGAGGGTCGGCGACCCCAGCACTCCGCGCTGCAACGGAGATGACGACGTCGCGCGGGCCTGGTCTTCCGGCATCACAGCGTGCCGGGTGCACGCTGTGAAATCCCGAAACGGAAAGCCCAGGCGTCACCCGCGGCAAAGCCGCGAGCCGACCGGTCACGCGCCTCCCTGTAGCATCCCGTCATTTAGTCGCAGGTATCGTGACGTACTGATATATTCCGTTCCGCACGATAAGCAGCACGATCCCCTGGTCCTTTTCTATCTTCGATGCGGCTGCATTGTACTCGCTCAGATTCTCCACGGGCTTCCTGTTGATCTCGACGATGATGTCTCCCTTCGTGATCGCGCCTGAAGACGGGCTGTCTTCTTCGATGTTGGTGATGATCACACCCTTGATCTTCTTCGTGATGCCGAGGCTCTGGAGGATCTGGTCAGTCAGGTCCTGAACCGACACGCCCCTCAGTGCGTTGTCGAGAGAGACACCGGCTGCCGCCTGCTGGTCCGAGCGCAGCTCCTCGATCGTCACCCCGATGGTGACAGGCTTACCTTCCCGCAGTACCACCACCTTTACCTGTGTGCCGGGTTTCGTCGCAGCTACGAGGTTCCTCAGATTTACGGGGGTGTCCACTTTCTTGCCGTCGTACTCGATCAGTACGTCTCCCCTTTTGAGCCCGCTCTTTTCGGCAGGTCCCCCTTCGACGATGTCGACGAGGAGGACACCGTGGTCGTCCTTCAGGTCGAACTGCTTGGCGAGCTCGGGGGTGAGTTGCTGTATCTGCACGCCCAGCCATCCTCTCACGACCTTGCCCTGGTTGATGATGCTGTCGATGACGCTCCTCACCATGTTCGAGGGAATCGCCAGGCCTATTCCCTGGTACCCCCCGCTCGTGCTGAATATGGCGGTGTTGATGCCGATGAGTTCACCCTTCGTGTTGACCAGGGCACCGCCGGAATTGCCAGGATTGATGGCTGCATCGGTCTGAATGAAGTCCTCATAGTCAGTGATCCCGAGGCCTGACCTCCCAAGGGCGCTGATAATGCCCATGGTGATCGTCTGGTTCAACCCGTAAGGGTTCCCGATCGCGAGGACGACCTGCCCCACGTGCAGCTTGTCGGAGTCTGCCCAGGGTACCGTAGGGAGATCGCTCGCCTCTATCTTGATGACGGCGATGTCGGTCCGCGGGTCCGTGCCGATCACCTTTCCTTTGAATTCCCGATTGTCGGCCAGTTTCACGAGGATGTCCTCGGCCCCTTCGATGACGTGATTATTGGTGAGGATGTAACCGTCAGCCGAGGCGATCACACCAGAGCCGAGGTTCGTCACTTTCCTTTTCTGGGGCATGCCCCCTTCCCCGAAGAATCTCTTGAAGAAGGGGTCATCAAAGAAAGGATGGCGCTGCGTCTTTACCGTTTTAGATGTCGATATGTTGACGACCGCCGGTTTCGCCTTCTCGGCGACCTTGACCATCGCATCTCCGAACTTCTCCAGCACCTCTGTGGGATCTTCGGCCGCTTTTACGCAAGGCGCTGCCGAGGCGAGGAAGAAGATGGTGAGGAATAGGGCGATGAGGAGCGGAAGTGGTGACGTGCGAGCCTGCTGGTTCAAGGACTGATGATTCATTCTACCTCCAGACTAAGTTCTCATTGGTCTAATCTGATATTCTAGAACTCTCCTGGTCGATTTATCAATTTTGAAGCGCTCGTCCACCCGGTATCCCACAACCCATGCTATCTCGCCGCGGCAGGTGAGCAGCGGCACCGCGTCTCTCTCGTCACGGGGGACTTTTTCGTCGACGAAGAAGTCCTGGAGTTTTTTTCTTCCGCCAAGGCCGATGGGGGAGAAGCAGTCGCCCGGTTTTCGTGGCCTCACGGTTAGCGGGAACGTCGCCTTATCGGCATCGAACACGGCAACGGTCTTTCCGTCGCCGTATCCGTGTATCTCGTCAATCTCACAGACCTTGCAACTCAGTACCACCGAAGCCTCCTTGAGCGGCGTCTCGCCGGGTCCATCCAGTGTGCGCTCCGCGAGTCGCGGGGGCCGTTCGCAGGTGATAAGAAGCGTTGCGTATTTCCTGATTACGCGAGTGTTCGAGGGCAGGTGAAGGCGATCCCCCGGCTTCCCTGCGCGAACGAGCTGTATGATATCCTCGATATGGCCGAACGTGATCCCCCTGAGCCCCTTGGTCTCGTCGATGGCACGCCTCAGCACACGCCTCAGTATTACGGTGTCGAGTGACTCGAGAGGCACGAGGAACAAATCGATCTCGTTGGGGTTCTTCCTGCTGATCAGACGCATGAGCGTCTTTGTCACCTGGATTTCGAAGTACCGCTCCTCGTCGCGGAAGATCTCTGCGGTCCTCACGATATTGGCGGGGGCTTCTCTGCTGACGGTAGTGATGAGTGGCAGAATACGGTGACGGATGCGGTTTCTCAGGTAGTCGTCGCGCAGGTTCGACGAGTCGGTGATGAAAGATATCCCCTCACTGTCGAGAAAGACCTCGATGTCTTTGCGTTCGGTTTCGATGAGCGGTCTGATCACATGTCCGCGCTTCGGCGGGATGCCAGCAAGGCCTGAAGGGCCTGTTCCCCTGAAGAGGCGCATCAGTATGGTCTCCACCTGATCGTCAGCAGTATGGCCCATGGCGAGTTTTGTGGTCCCGAGGTCACCTGCCATATCATCGAACGCTCTGTACCTCAGTTCTCTTGCCGCCTCCTGCTTGTTCAGACCTTTCCTCCTGACGTATTCGAGTACATCGACTTCCCGTGTCGTAAACGGGACGCCACGGCTGTCACAGAGCCCCCGGCAGAACGCGATTTCGGAGGGCGTTTCAATGGGCCTCATGCGATGGTCGATGTAAGCGGCATGCAGGCTGATCTGGAATTCGGGTCTGAGCGTGTCCAGCAGCGAGAGCAGGCAGACCGAATCAGGTCCGCCGGAGAGGCCGATCAGCACGGAATCTCCCGCAGCAAGCATAGAAAACTTCCGGATCGTGCGCGTCGCGCGCTCAACTAGGGTCATATCGCAAACCAGGAATAATGACGGCGGTCATTGCTGCTCAAGGCGTGAAACTGTAATTACGCTTAGCTCCTTACCCAACGGTGTATGCCCTTTCAGTTTTATTCAAGCATTATTCGACCTTTTACGTCCAAAAGGCAGTGCGCCGGTGTATTCGGATATAATAGGTGAAACGCACATCACTGCGATGCGAGGTGATCCCATGTCGTTGGTATATTACAGTTCGGCAAGGGTAAAGAAATGGAAGTATCATGACAGCATGCCGGGGAAGCTCGAAATGTTGATGGAAAGGATAGACTTTGGGCGCTTCTTTGAAGATAAGGAGTGGGTCGCGGTAAAAACACACTTCGGATCCGAGGGCGCGCACAGGATAGTGAGGCCGGTGTTTCTGCGCAAGGTTGTGGAAGCACTCAAGGCAGTCGGCGCACGGCCATTCGTTACCGACACGGTAAGGATAAAGGGTCTTGACTACCTGGAGGTGGCAAACCAGAACGGCCTGAACCATCTGTCCCTTGGTGCGCCGGTGGTGTTGGCAGACGGTCTGTACGGAAACGACAATCTGATGGTGACAGCAGGGGAGATACTCGGCGAGATCGCGGTCGCATCGGTGATCCACGATGTCCCCGCGATGGTTGTCTGCTCTCATGTGAAGGGTCACATCAACGCGGGATACGCGGGAGCGATCAAGAACATCGCAATGGGCGCGGTAAGCGGGAGTCACCGACACTGCGGATGGAAGTGCGGCAGGGGTGCGATGCACACCATTGGAGAGGGCAAACTGGTATGGGACAGCGAGAAGTGTACCTACTGCTATCAGTGCGAAGAGGTATGTCCCTTGGACTGCATTGATTTTGACGACAACCTCATCAGGGTGGATGACGAGAGATGCTGGCGATGCGGGAGGTGCACGCGGGTGTGCCCGGAAGGAGGCATTGAGCTCCCAGGAGATGACGACCTCTTCCTGAAATCGCTCGCGGAAGCCACGAAGGCGGTACTGAGTACGTTCAAGGAGAGGAAGGTCCTCTACATTAACTTCCTGACTGAGCTCCAGCCCGAGTGCGACTGTATGCCTGCTGCCGACGTGCCGGTGATGCAGGATGTGGGAATAGTGGTCTCCGACGACATCGTGTCCGTGGAGCAGGCGTCTGTCGATATGCTCAGGGCATCGAAGCCGCTTCCCTCTTCTCTTGCTGTGGACGAAAAGATAACCGACGGACAGGACATACTGCGGGAGCTTCACAAGAAGCCGTACCTGCTGCAAATTGAAGAGGCTGAGAGGTTGGGCTTGGGCGAGAGGAAGTATGAATTAATCGAAGTGGGATAGTGTGCGGTAGGCCCTTCCCGCCGCCTCCGCCAGATGCTGCCGCACACGATGAGCAATCAAGGCTAACTGCTGAGCCTCGCGGTGTACTCATCTGCCGGATCGGGACTTAACGGTCTTAAGTGTTTGGTGAATAAAGCAAATATCAGATATGTCGTTGTTCGTCCTCATACACAGTCTGTAAGGATGTTTCAGGCTGAAACCGTCGTGAAACCGCAGAGGTTATCGGCTCTCATCTGGTCATTTGTGCGGGCCTAACAGACTGAACTTCTTGGATTTACGGTTAAACTGGCCTAAAAATAAGGTGCTGCTGCCCATATCTATGGACAGCAGCTTAGGGGAGGTAACGAGGCGATGATTACTTATACCACAGAAAAATCCCTTTGTCAATAGGTATTTTCATAAAAAGTATTAATGGACCTATTAATCAAGATTTTATAGCTGAGTTTCATAACGCAACGAACGCACATTTTAGGTACTCCGTCTCAGGGACTGACAGCAGAACCGGGTGGTCCGGTCCCTGAGACCTGAACTCGACAATTCGGGCTGAGCGTTCCGCGTCTCTCGCTGCGCTTCGGAGCACTTCTATGAATGCAGCCCGGTCTATATGGTGTGAGCAGGATGATGTCGCAAGTATCCCGCCCTGCTTGACGACTCTCATTGCCATCGCGTTTAGCTCGCGGTAGCTCCTCAGGGCTTCCCGCAACCTGCCGCCGCTCTTGACGAAGGCAGGAGGGTCGAGGATGACCGCGCTATATGTCCGACCCGAGGAAGTCTCCCTCTTGAGGAAATCGAACACATCTTCGCGCACAAGGCGGACCAGTTCACTAAGGCCATTGACGGCTGCGTTTCTCTCTGCCTGCAGAAGCGCCGATGCCGACTCGTCCACGCAGGTCGTCATCATACCCCTCACGGCAAGCTGAAGTCCCCAGGCCCCTGAATACGAAAAAAGGTCGAGAGCCTCACCGCTCTCCGCGTACCTGGAAAAGGCTATCCTGTTCTCTCGCTGGTCCAGGAAAAACCCGGTTTTCTGCCCCTTCAGCGGGTCGATCTCGAGGGAGAGACCACCCTCGCGGACGATGGGGAGCGGTTCGCATGAGCCCTTGACTACCTGCTTGTCCAGGGTCAGACCTTCGAGAAGCCTGCTCCGGCTGTCGTTTCTCAGGACTATGGCCTTGGGGCGCATGACATCGTCGATGGCGGCGATCACGTCGTCTCTCATCCGGTCCATTCCGAGCGTCAGGAACTGCACGACGGCGACGCCTGCATAAATGTCGACGATCAGCCCGGGCAGGTAATCCGCCTCACTGTATACTGCCCTGTAAGAGTCGGCCCCTCCGAGGTGCTTCTTCCTGAACTCGATTGCAGAGCGTATCCTTTTTCGCAGGAAGCTTTCGTCGACAGGCTCGCGGTCCCTCGTGAGGAGCCTGACAGCGATGAGTGAGTGGGGATTGATGTAGCCTATGCCGAGGAAGCGGTCCGACCCATCATACACCTCGACTAATGAGCCTGGTTCAAATGGCTTGGGACTCCCGCGCAGTTCATTCGAGAAAATCCAGAGATGGCCTGCGAGAACCCTGCTCGACCGCCTGAGTATGACTTTCTCCATGACATCATTATACTCCGGATCGAGTGTCAAAGCACTGGGCCGCCTCGTTGCTTTATCAGACGCACGAATGAGTTCGGCAGACGTCGCTGCAGTTGCATTTCTGGGCAGCGCAGAGCGTTTCCAATCCTTTAGGAATGCGATGAACTACGATTCAGAGTCCGGTCGTCCCGAGTCCACGACAAGTGTGGTGTGAAAAGTTCCCTCACACGGTGGTCCGGGATGAACAAGGTATCGCTCATAAAGTCTTTTCGGCATCTCTGCCCTGCCGATCCATGTTCTGCTCTGCGATTTAGGGTCCGTATAAACCGGACAGACCGGCGGCGGGCCGGAAGCGTTGCTCCAAGTATCTCGCAGGGTCGTCCCGGCGGCGGTCCGGGGGTCACGGAATCGACCGGCCCTGCTCGCTGTGGAAGGGGCGGGGCGCATAGCCAAAGGTCAGTGTAATTTTAGGCTGTTTGATGTAAAATGGTGGTACATTTGCGAAATAATCCTGTCAAGGAGGAGAACGGTCCATGAGAGATGAGGAGATCGTGGAGCTCTTGAAGAAGGACAACGATGAGTTCAGGCGGCTCTACCAGGAACACAGGGAACTGGACAACCAGTTGACCGAACTCTCCAGGAAGCACTACCTCACCCCTGAAGAGGAGGTGGAGGAGAAGCGCATCAAGAAGGAAAAGCTCCACAGGAAAGACAGGATCGCAGAGATGATTCGGGAATACAGGAAGCAGGCCTCGCCGAGCTGAGGCGGGCTCCTGTCGCAGCCGGATTCAACGGCCAGAACGCCTCATCACTTCAAACGAAAGGGTTTCATTATGACTATGAGGAGCAAGACAATTAAGAGCGGCCTCGAGAGGGTTCCGCATCGAGCGCTGCTGTATGCGACCGGCATTCCGAAGACCGAGATGGACAAGCCGTTCATAGGCCTGGCGACGAGCTTCACCGACATAATCCCAGGGCATATAGGCATGAGGGATCTGGAACGGTTCATCGAGAAGGGGGTTCACAGCGGGGGCGGCTATCCTTTCATATTCGGTGTGCCCGGTATCTGTGACGGGATCGCGATGGGTCACAGGGGAATGCATTATTCCCTGCCATCAAGGGATCTCATTGCGGATATGATCGAGTCGATCGCAGAGGCGCACCGCCTTGACGGTCTCGTTCTCCTCACGAACTGTGACAAGATAACCCCAGGCATGCTCATGGCAGCAGCGCGCACGAACATCCCGAGCATTGTGGTCACTGCCGGCCCCATGCTCTCGGGCCACCATCGCGGAAGGAGGCTGAACCTTACCAGCGATACCTTCGAGGCGGTGGGCAAGTACAAGAGAGGGCTCCTTAACGAAGCCGATCTCGAGACTATGGAGATGTGTGCCTGCCCGGGTGCCGGCTCCTGTCAGGGAATGTACACGGCCAACACGATGGCGTGCGTTACGGAATCACTCGGAATGAGCCTCCCGGGATGTGCAACGTCACCTGCGGTGCTGTCCCAGAAGAGGCGGATCGCTTTTGCGAGCGGGGTGAGGATCGTGGAACTCGTAAAGAAGAACATTGTCCCCAGGAAGGTCATGACACGAGAGGCCTTCGAGAATGCCATCATGGTCGATCTAGCCCTCGGGGGGTCGACCAACACCGTCCTTCATATTCCTGCGATCGCTCGTGATGCGCGGGTGGGACTGCCCTTGGAGATCTTCGATGAACTCAGCAGAAAGGTCGCGCACATCACGAACATGATCCCCGGCGGCGAGTACTACATGGAAGACCTTGACCATGCCGGGGGGATCCCCGCGGTGCTTAAGAGGCTGAAGGCTCACCTCCACGCGACCCAGACGGTCTCGGGCAGAAGCAGCATCGAGATTGCGGAAACAGCGGAGGTGATGGACGAAGACGTGATCAGGCCCCTTGAACGTCCCTACCACAAGGAGGGCGGCATCGCGATTTTGAGGGGAAATCTCGCCCCTGGCGGCGCAGTCGTCAAGCAGACCGCCGTCTCCCCGAAGATGATGAGGTTTGAGGGGCTGGCAAAGGTCTTCGACTCAGAAGAGGAGGGCATGAAGGCGATCCTCGGCGGAGAGGTAGGCTCCGGTGATGTCGTAGTGATACGATACGAGGGGCCGAAGGGGGGACCGGGCATGCGCGAGATGCTCTCGCCGACCTCTGCCCTCGCCGGAATGGGGCTCACGGAATCCGTCGCGCTTATCACTGACGGGAGATTCTCAGGAGGCACGAGGGGACCATGTGTGGGCCATGTTTCACCGGAGGCGATGGAGGGCGGGCCGATCGCGATTCTGAAAAACGGTGACAGAATCAGGATAGACATACCGAAGAGGGAGATTCAGGCGCTCCTGCCTGAAGGGGAGATGGCCCGGAGGCTCTCCGCCTGGCGGCAGCCGAAGCCCAAGATCAGGCATGGTTATCTTGCGAGATACGCAAGGCTTGTCAGTTCCGCAGGTGACGGCGCGATCATGCGTGATGAGTGAACGTTGGACGTGCATTACGGAGCAGGACGGAGCGCTTCAAACCGTTCTGAATGCAATGAGACGTGATTTAGGTGACATCCCGTCGAACCCGGTCCGGTGTGACGGAGTCTCGGATCTCCGACCTGCCCCATTTATCGTCTTTTGTTCAGCGTCAGGGGAAACTTCCCGTTGATGTGGTGCCTCGAGGTAGTGTATAGTTAAGCAGTTCGGTCTCTGAAGTCCTTTCATCCGCGGTGCGTCTTGCGGGCGTAACTCAGTGGTAGAGTGACAGCTTCCCAAGCTGTAGGTCGCGGGTTCGAATCCCGTCGCCCGCTCTTATTGTTCCGACATTAGCTGCACCATGGATGTCAGGCGCATGTCGGTCAACGCATGTGAGACAGCCTCCAACGTTTCACACCTCCGGCATCCTCCCGCTATTGGAAATGTGAAGACTCAACATGCCGGAGCGGGTACGCGTTGACATTACGGAACCAAAATCTTATGATTTTCTTTGAAGTCATCTTCTTCATTACGGGTGGGTGCATGAACCTGTCGTTATTGCGGAAGGCGCGGGGACAGCGACTCGCGCTTAGGAGTGCATGGTTTGTTGTCTGCGTGCTGTGCCTGTCAGTTGCTGCGGGCTGCAAGGGGAAGCCACCCTCAGAGGAACAGCGGACTATACTACGTTTGAACGGCTCCAGGGTGATGGGGATGGAGCTCGCGCCTCTCTTGGCCGGGGCGTTCCTTATGAAAAAGGGCGGGACAGGAGTGACCAGGGTCACAGGTCCTCAGGGAGAGATCATTGTCAGGGCATTTTTGCCGGGTTTACAGGCGCAGCAGGCCATAGAAATCAGGGCGACCGATTCCGATGGTGCCTTCGAGGCGTTGAGGCAGGGGTTCTCCGACGTGGGGATGTCCACGAGGCCCGTCACGAGGAGGGAGCGGGATGCCATTGCTAAGATAGGCCTCGGCGATGTGGGAAGCCCTTCAAATGAGCATCGTATCGGCGTCGACAGCATTGCGATCATTGTGAGCCATCGCAATAGGGTGATTTCCCTCACGAGAGAGCAGGTCTCGCATATCTTTTCAGGTGCGATCACCGATTGGTCACAGGTGAATGCCGCGATGGGTGGGAAGATCACGATTTACCTGGGCGATGAGCAAAAGGCTTCCTATCAGTCAATCACGGAGATCGTAGGGGAATACGGTGCACCGGGCCCGAAGCTTTCACCTCACACTCTCCGCTTTGCAGATGAGAGGGAGTTGTCGGACAGCGTGGCCCGTGACCCTCAGGGGATCGGGGCGGTGAAAATCCCCTACATAGGGTCTGCCAACTCAGTTGCCGTCGTGGGTAAGGACGGTATGTCGTATCATCCCAACCTGATCAATGTGAGAGCGGGCAACTACCCGCTCTCACGGCCGCTTTTCCTCTACACCCCTTCCACCCCGGAGGGCAGTCTTTCCAGCGAGTTTGTTGCCTTCTGTCTCTCTCCGGAGGGCCAGGATTTGATCCAGAAGGCAGGCTTCATCAGGGCGGCAGATCTCGGACATCCGCGTCAGCCCTGATCATCTATGCGCATCTCACCCTGACTACACAACGTAGTTCGTGAATTATGTGTCGGAAACACGCCATTGTCTTCCGATGTCAAAGAGCATGCTGATTTTTGAAAAAAAAGGCCAGACATGGTACGGTATAGCATGACGGGAGCGTTGAGTGTGAGGAGGGCTGCGGTATGAGGCGCATACCCATGACACCGGATGGGTTCCAGAAGCTGAAAGACGATCTTGAAAGGCTTCTCAAGGTGGAGCGACCCAAGAACATAAAGGACATCGCGGAAGCCAGGGCCCACGGGGATCTCTCGGAGAACGCGGAATATCATGCAGCAAAGGAGAGGCAGTCTTTCCTGGAAGGGCGCATACATGAGATACAGGCAAAGCTCGCCGCGGCAGACGTGATAGAGCCCGGGAGGATCAACCAATCGAAGGTCGCCTTCGGCGCTAAAGTCCGCGTCGTGGATGTAGGGGCCGACGAGGAATATGAGTTCACCCTTGTCGGACCCGATGAGGCCGACGTGAAGAGTGGCAAAATCTCGATAAGTTCACCCGTCGGCAGGGCTCTTCTCGGCAAAGAAGTGGGAGATGTATCGGTGGTGAAGGCCCCGGCGCGGACCATTGAGTACGAGATCGTAGAGATCAGCTTTGTCTAAATGGTTCAGGGCTGAGATCGAATCACAGAAAGCTCTAAGCCATCACTTTAGGTTGCTATCTGTAACACCCTTGTCTAAAACTTTTTCTGCTCGGCCGGGACAGTTTTACATGCTTCAGGTCGGACCGTCCAATTCCCCTCTTCTCAAGCGTCCTTTTAGCCTGCTGAGGCCGAGTGACGGCAGGCTCCACTTCCTCTACCGTATCAGGGGGGAAGGCACGCGATCACTTTCACACTTTCGGTCAGGGGACGTCATCACTCTGATCGGGCCTCTGGGCGAGGGATATCCGGAGCCGGAAGGGGATTTCATAGCGGTCGCAGGAGGAATCGGAGTGGCCTCCCTCTTTTATTTGTTGGTGAAGTACGGCAAGCGGGCACATCTCTTCTACGGTGCAAGGGATGTGTCAGAACTCGTCATGCTTGACGACGTGCGGGACCTTGCCGGGAAGGTGAGCGTGGCCACCGACAACGGTTCAGCCGGTCTCAAGGGCATAGTGACGGACATCTTCGCTGGATACCTCGAGTCCGCGGAGGGCGGCAGCGCCGGGAAAGTGATTTACGCATGCGGGCCCTCCGGGATGCTCAGGGCACTCGCTGAGATCTGCCAGTCCCAAACCTGCTTTGTCTCTCTCGAGGAGCGGATGGCCTGTGGGGTGGGGGCGTGCGTGGGGTGCGTGGTGCAGACCGTCGGGGGGTTCAGACGGGTCTGCAAGGAGGGTCCGGTGTTCGACCTCAGGAATATAGTGTGGCCACCCTCTCTGTGACAGTCGGAACGCTCAGGCTGAACAACCCCGTGCTCACGGCTTCGGGGACCTTTGGATACGGCGAAGACTACGGCGAATTCTTCGATCTCCGAAGGATCGGAGGGATAGTGGTCAAGGGGCTCTCGTTGGCACCGCGGCAGGGCAACCCCCCTCCCAGGATCGTGGAGACCCCTTCGGGGATGCTGAATGCCGTAGGTCTCCAGAACATAGGCGTAAAGGCCTTCATCGACGAGAAACTGCCCAAGCTGCGTGCTCTCGGGATTCCCGTGATCACAAACTTTTTCGGGGACTCCCAGGAGGAGTTTGAAGAAGTTGCGGAGGTGCTCAGCGCGGCTGACGGAGTGAGCGGACTCGAGATGAATGTCTCCTGTCCGAACAAGCAGGCGGGATGGTGCGTCTTCGGCACGGACCCGGGCACCTTGGAACGCGTAGTCGGCGTGGTGAGAAGACGTACCTCTCTTCCGTTGATTGTGAAGCTATCGCCGAACGTCACCGACATAGGCCTCATGGCCCGGGTCGCTGAGGGGGCGGGCGCTGACGCGGTCTCGCTTATCAACACAGTCACCGGTATGGTGATAGACGTGAAGGTCCGACGTTCAATCCTTGGTAACGTCACGGGCGGGCTCTCCGGCCCGGCGATCAGGCCGATCGCGGTGCGCATGGTGTGGGAGGTTTTCAGAAGTGTGAAGATCCCCGTCATAGGAATGGGAGGGATCATGACGGCGCGGGATGCGCTCGAGTTCATCATCGCCGGTTCACGGGCGGTGGCGGTCGGAACGGCAAGTTTCGTCAATCCCCTTGCGGCGGTCGAGGTGGCTGAGGGTATCTCGAATTTCCTTGAGGAGGAAGGGATGGACGACATCAATGAGCTCGTCGGGAGCCTCATCACCTAGCATTATCACGCTCACGACCGACTTCGGATCCAGGGACAGCTTCGTCGGACAGATGAAGGGCGTGATCCTCTCCATCAATCCCGCGGTTAGCCTTGTCGATCTCACCCATGAAATAAGTCAATACGATGTGCATGAGGCGGCGTATGCCATTGCATCGAGCTTCCACTGGTTTCCTGCCGGTACTGTCCATGTTGGTGTGGTAGATCCGGGGGTGGGCTCGGAAAGGCGCGCCGTCGTCGTACAGAGTGAAGGTCACGTGTTCGTCGGGCCGGACAACGGGATCTTCTCATTTGCAGTGAGGCCGGAGGTTCCTATGAGGGTCTTTCAGATCCTCAACCCTGAATTCATTCGTGCCAAGGACAGTGCCACCTTCCAGGGAAGAGATGTATTCGCCCCTGCGGCGGCGTGGCTTTCGAGAGGAGTTGCGCCTGAGGAGTTAGGCCCGCAGTGCGACGGGATGATGAGACTGCGCATGACGGAGCCCCGGATCGGAGGCGGCGTCGTTGTCGGGGAGGTGGTCCACATAGACAGGTTCGGCAATGCTATCACCAATATCTCATGGGACCATCTCAAGGATACGGGCGGCCGGTTCGTCGGCGAGGTACGCGGCATGAAGGCGCCCCGTGCGGCTCACTACAGAGGGGCACTCGTTGGGGAACTACACTGCCTTGTGAACAGCTCCGGATATGTTGAGTTCTTCGTGCCTGAGGGGAGCGCATCCGAACTTTTCAGGATATGTAGAGGGGATATGGCAACGGTCCGCGCCCACACTGCTCCCTGATCTCTCCTTCGTCCGCAGGGGCGATGAGGGACGAGAAGAAGCGAGTCGGTCTCGGAGTCCTCACGGAAACAAGCTTCTGGTATACTAAAAGTTCATGCGTGAATCTACAAACGTCACGGGATCTGGCTGCCTTGTCATCGCGGCCCTCCCGTCTTCCGGCCTCACGTGGAGAATCCCGGATAGTTCATATGCGTGCAGGAGCGACAGGACAAAGAGGCTCCAGCTTCTTCCCCAGCGAAGGGATTTCGTTTTTCGTGTGCTGCGTCTATATCAAGAGCATGTCTTTTGTACATGGAACCGGAACTTGTTGTGGAAAAAGGCATCGGAATCGTCCGGAATGTCTTTCGCCGCTTCTTGTCTCAGATGGCGTGATCCGTGAGTTGTGCGGCCTAAGGCTTCCAAGGGGCTTTTCATGTTCGGCGACCTGCTGATGTCCACGGTGAGACGATTGGGCACCTGGGGCGTGTCGACCGTCAGGACGATGGGGCACATGCTCATCTTCCTTATGCAGGCTTTCCACATCATGTTCGTGCCTCCCTTTAAGACCAGGCTGTTGATGAGGGAGATAAGGTTCATTGGTACAAAATCACTCACCGTCATCGTCCTCATGGGCTCGTTCACCGGCATGGTCCTTGCTTTGCAGGGGTATCACACCCTCAGGCAAGTCGGTTCGGAGGCGCTTCTCGGACCAGCGGTAGCGGTCACGCTGATCAGGGAGTTGGGACCCGTACTCTCTGCCCTGACAGTGACGGGCAGGGCAGGGTCCGCTCTCACCGCCGAAATAGGGATCATGAGGATCACCGAACAGATCGATGCTCTTACCTCGATGGCACTCAACCCGATAAAGTACCTTGTCAGTCCCAAGATAGCTGCCGCGCTCATAGTCTTTCCCCTGATCACGGCGATCTATGATGTCATCGGGATTTTCGGGGGATACGTGGTGGGTGTCAAGCTCCTCGGGCTGAGCTCGGGGACCTATTGGTCGCAGATGCAGCGCTTGATCGACATGGAGGACATCGCTATAGGCATATACAAGTCGCTCACCTTCGGACTCCTCGTGTTCTGGGTCAGTTGCTATAAGGGATTCTATGCGAGCTACGGTGCGGAGGGAGTGAGCAGGGCCACGACCGAGGCTGTGGTGATGTCCTCGGTGCTGATCCTCGTATCCGATTATTTCATCCTGAGCCTGTTCGTGTAACGGAAACATGATAGAGATCATTGAGCTTCACAAGTCTTTCGGGAGGCAGAAGGTGCTGGAGGGTGTCACGCTAGAAATCGCGGACCATCAATTGATGGCGATCATAGGTGAGAGCGGGGGCGGCAAGAGCGTGCTGCTGCGGCACCTCATTGGGATACTGAAGCCGGACAGCGGAGCCGTCGTCGTTGACGGTAAGGATATAGTGATACTCGGCGGCACCGAACTCGACAGGATCAGGGAGAAGTTCGGCGTCGTATTCCAGGGCGGAGCCCTTTTCGACTCGCTTACGGTGTATGACAATGTGGCGTTTCCACTGAAAGAGAAGACGCGCCTCGGCAGAGGCGAGATTCGGGCAAGAGTGACCGAAGCCCTGGAAGACGTGGGCCTCGGAGGCATGGAAGGCAAGTACCCGGCGGAGATCAGCGGCGGCATGAAGAAGCGCGTGGCCCTCGCCCGGGCACTTATCAGCGAGCCGTCGATTGTGCTGTTCGACGAGCCTACGACAGGTCTCGATCCGGTTATGCTCCACTCCATACACCAACTGATCGTCGAGACACACGCGAAGTACCGCTTCACCGGGATTGTGGTAAGCCATGACATACCCGAGATCTTCGACGTTGCCGACCGTGTCGCTTTTCTGTATCGCGGTGCGATAGAAATCGTCGGTACGCCTGCAGAGATCAGGGATTCCGTTGACCCTGCCCTGAGGCGGTTCATCAGGGGAGAGGACGAAACTTCGGCGGCGAAAGGCCGCTCTGTGGGAGGTTGTGTATGAGGAAGTTTGATCTTGAACTGGCGGTCGGGTTCTTTCTGCTCATTGGGCTGCTCTGCCTCGCGTACATTTCGGTGAAGCTCGGGAGACTCGAAATGATGGGTGGTGGTTATTACTCTCTCTTTGCCGACTTCGACCGTGCAGGGGGCGTCAAGGAAGGTTCCATGGTCGAGATAGCGGGCGTGCCGATCGGCAGGGTCAAGCGCATCAGCCTCGACAATTACCAGGCAAAAGTTGAAATCGTTATCAGCCGGAGCGTGGCCGTTCAGGAGGACGCCATCGCCTCGATTAGGACGAAGGGGCTTATCGGCGAAAAGTTCGTCCAGATCACCCCTGGGGGATCCGACAAGATCCTGCCTGACGGCGGAAGAATACGGGAGACCGAGTCGGCGATCGACGTGGAGGAACTCATCTCAAAATACGCGTTCGGAAAGATCTGACATCGCTTTTTGAGGAAGGTTTTCGCGGGATGAGGAAATGTTGGAGAGGGGCCCTTCCGGCGGGCGTCTTGAGGTCTGTCGCCGACGTGCGGAATCTGCCGCACACCAGCATTTTATCAGCGTCTTATACGGCTTGTGGCGACGGTCCCAATTCGCGCGTCTCGGATACCGATGATGGCACGACAAATGCGAAATATTCTCGTGATTACAAGGGAAGGAGGAACAATGAAGGTTTCGATATATGGTCTCATTCTAAGTGCAGCCTTTCTCGGTTTCTGTTTCTTCGCAGGAGGGACCGTGGATGCCCACGCAGGAGAACCCACGGTTGCGATAAAGGGCACTGTCGACAAGGTTCTCGAGATACTCAGGAACCCTGAACTGAAGAAGCCGAACAAGGAGGCGGAACGGAGGAAGCTCCTGAGGAAGGTCATCGATGAACGGTTCGATTTCGATGAGATGTCCAAAAGGACGCTTGCGATCCATTGGCAGAAGAGGACGCCGGCCGAAAGGACGGAGTTCGTAGATCTCTTCAGCGATCTCCTTGAGAGGTCTTACATAAACAAGATAGAGAGCTATAGCGATGAAACGATTGACTACATCCAGGAAACAATCGAGAGTGACTATGCTCTGGTTAAGACGAGGATAGCGTCAAAGAGAAACATCGAAGTGCCGGTTGATTACAAACTCATTAAGAAGAGCGGAAAGTGGGAAGTGTATGACGTCGTAATCGAGGGGATAAGCCTCGTGAATAACTATCGGAGTCAGTTCAACAAGATCATCCACAGCGATTCTTATGGGGAGTTGGTGAGGAGGCTTCGAAACAAACAAGAGAAGGCCCTCTTCGAGAAGAAATAGGACAGTTCAACCGCATCAATCTCCTCTTCAATCTTACCTTCATGCAAGAGCGGGGACTTCTAATCCCCCCCTGCTCCTGCGCTTTGAAGAGACT
>JBLMXV010000200.1:0-45194 GCA_050257935.1 Chloroflexota bacterium | reverse complement strand
GGATTCTGCCAGTACATGTCTCTGCACTCCGCAGAGCTTGTGCAGTTCTCGGCGGGTCCGATGTAAAAGGAAACACTCAACCCTGTACTTTCGCTTGAGAACATGTAGTAATCCGATTTCCCATCGGGATTGCGTCGCTTAGACTTCAGCTTGTAATCTGACTTGGGGAATTGCATCCACCAAGGGACCCCCTTGGCCGAAAGGCGATACAGGTCATTTTCCTCCACCATCTCGCCGAACGAGAACATCGGCAGGGCACAGATCGCGAGCAGGCGATCAGATGTACCATATTGATCTTGCGCATTCGGTCGTTCTCCTCACTTATCGGAACCAGCCTCCGCTCTCTGCGTCGCCATTTATCCAGGCAAGGATTTCCATCCAGTCTTCGGCATCTCCGCGCACGTCTCAAACAAATAAGGGGGTGCTTGTGCACCCCCTGAGTTTTCAAGCGTCCCCAATGGGATTCGAACCCATGTTACCGCCTTGAAAGGGCGATGTCCTAGGCCTGGCTAGACGATGGGGACAAGAAACAGTGACGACCGGACGGCCATGTCAGGAGACTCCCTGGCTGCCGCATCCCGTCCCTCACTGTTTACCTCACTTTCATGAGCCGCGTTGGATTCGAACCAACGACCCACGCCTTAAAAGGGCGTTGCTCTACCAACTGAGCTAGCGGCCCGCACGAACGCTTGAGGCCACGGCGCCCGCGTTAGGATTTTAACTTTACAATGCAGATTCTTTCTTTGTCAAACAGGCCCCATACCTCATAAATCGAGTCGCCTGGACCGAGTCGAGCGCGCCAGAGACGGGTTCGGATCAGCGCCTCACCACCATGTGACCCGCTCCTCCAGCAGTTCCAGATCGCGTGCGGCAGGTATCACACTGCAGTCCTCGATTTCGTGTAAGGCAAGAGGCCCCCGGTGAGAATAAGCTCGCGCTCCCGCTCATTCAGGTTCGCCTTCACCCCGAAAGAATACCCCTTCGTGACGTTCTCAACGTCGACAGCATCGCCCGAGGCGAGCGCGTTCCGTACGTCCTTGATCAGCAACACGTCTCCCTGATCGATCCGGTCGAAGTCACCCTCCACCGCGAAGACGAGGGGGAGGACTCCGAAGTTGATGAGGTTCGCCCGATGGATGCGCGCGAACGACTTGGCGATCACCGCCTGGAGACCGAGAAACATCGGTGCGATCGCGGCATGCTCGCGGGAGGACCCCTGCCCGTAGTTCTCGCCTGCCACGACGATCCCCCCGCCCCTCTCCTTCGCGACCTTCGCCCTCGTGCTGAACGACTCATCGATGTTCCTGAAGACGAATTCAGAAATGGCCGGTATATTCGACCTGAACGGCAGGACCTGAGAGCCAGCCGGCATGATGTCGTCCGTCGTAATATTCCCGCCCACCTTCAGCAGGACCTCCGCCCGTATCGAGTCACCAAGCGGCGTCTTCACCGGGACATCCCGTATGTTCGGTCCCTTGATAATCGCTACGGTCCCTGCATCATCTCTGGGAGGAACAAGCAGGTTGTCGTTGATGACGAAGCGCTCCGGCTCCCTCACATCCTCGATGACCAGGCCCGCCTGTCTCGGGTCCACGATTTCGCCCTTCACCGCCATGACCGCACAGGCGATGGGATTGGTGAGATACACGAGCGCATCCCTCGTTCCCGACCTCCCCTGGAAATTCCTGTTGTATGACCGTATCGACACATGACCGGTCCCGGGAGCGCCGCCCATGCCGATGCACGGCCCGCAGGAGATTTCGAGGATCCGGCCGCCTGCAGCCGCCATGTCGGCGATCAGCCCCTCGCGGGACAGCATTTCGTACACCTGCTTCGAGCCGGGGTTCACGAGAAGGGTGACCCACTCGGGGACCGTCCTCCCCCTGAGAACGGAAGCTACCGCCTTCATCGCCTGATACGACGAGTTGGTGCAGCTCCCGATGCAGACCTGGTTCACTTTTCTCCCTGCGATCTCGCGGATAGCCACAACGTTGTCAGGGCTGTGGGGCTGTGCGATCATCGGCTCGACCTCATCGAGACGGAGATCGATCACCTTGGCGTACTGCGCGTCCTCGTCAGGCAGGAGTTCCACCCAGTCCTTTTCACGGCCCTGCGCCCTCAGATACAAAAGAGTCCTGTCGTCGCTCGGGAACAGGGAGGTGGTCGCGCCGAGTTCCGCGCCCATGTTGGTGATCGTCGCCCGCTCGGTTACGTTGAGGTCCTTCACGCCGGGCCCGCCGTACTCGATGATCTTTCCCACGCCTCCTTTCACAGTCAGCATTTTCAGAAGAGTGAGGATCACGTCCATGGCGGTCACCCACGGCCTCTGCAGACTCCCGAGGAGGTTCACGCGCACGACCTGGGGCATGGTGATCTCGAGCGGTGCGCCGGCCATGACCGTGGCCGCTTCGAGCCCTCCGATGCCTATCGCGACCATCCCCATGCCGCCGCCGGTAGGGGTGTGGCTGTCAGTACCGATGGCTATCCTGCCCGGGGCCGCGAACCTCTCCAGGTGGACCTGGTGGCAGATGCCGTTGCCCGGCTTCGAGAACCACGCTCCGAACCTCGCCGCCGCGGTCTGGAGGAATATGTGGTCATCGGCGTTCATGAAGTTCGACTGAAGCATGTTGTGATCCACGTACGATACTGCAAGCGGCACCTTGACCCTGTCGATCCCTATCGCCTCGAATTCCAGCCACGCCATCGTTCCTGTGGCATCCTGTGTGTATACCTGGTCGACGCTGAGCCCGACGGAACTGCCCTGAGTCATCGTCCCGCGCACCAGATGGTCACCGAATATCTTCTCTACCAGGTTCTTTCCCATGACACCTCACCGATGGTTCCTCTGCGTCCCCGGACAGATGTGCAGGGCCGCAGCGAACTCTTTGACCTTTTTTGTCCTAGTATGGTAAAAAAAAGGACAAAAAATCAAACACGTAAGAGGGCCGCATGCACCTGTTCCGGTACAAGGACGGCGATCTCCACGCAGAGGAGGTGCCGGTCAGTAAGATCGCAGACAGCGTAGGGACGCCTGTGTACATCTACAGCTATCACACGCTCGTCTCTCACTTCAGGGCCTATGAGGAGGCTTTCAAGGAGGTCCCTCACATCACCTGCTTCGCCCTGAAGGCGAATTCCAGCTCAGCCATCGTCCGGATTTTCGCACGCCACGGAGGGGGTGCGGACGTGGTGTCCGGAGGGGAGCTTTACAGGGCTCTCAAGGCAGGCATCCCCGGCCAGAAGATAGTGTATGCAGGGGTGGGGAAGACAGAAGAAGAGATCCGGTTCGCACTCAAGAGCAAAATACTCATGTTCAACGTCGAATCGGGAGACGAACTCGAGGAGATCAACAGGGTTGCCGGCCTCATGCGCGTAAAGGCGCCGATCGCCCTGAGGGTCAACCCCGACGTCGACCCCCAGACGCACCCCTACATCTCGACAGGGCTGAAGACACACAAATTCGGAATACCGATCGAGGATGCCCTCGAATATTACGCCCTCGCGAACAGTCTTAAGCACGTGACTATAGTGGGAGTGCATAAACACATCGGATCTCAGCTCACCAAGGTTTCTCCTTTCGTGGACGCATTGAAGCGGCTGCTTCTGCTCGTGGACGAACTCGGAAGAAAGGGAATCAGGATATCCCACCTCGACATCGGTGGAGGACTCGGCATCACCTACAGGGATGAGACACCGCCCAATCCCGCCCAACTCGCGAGGAACCTGCTGCCCCTGCTCAAGGGCCGTCCCCTGACCGTCCTGACGGAGCCTGGCAGGTCCATCGTCGGCAATGCGGGCATACTCGTGACGAAGACTCTCTATCTGAAGAGCTGCGGAGAGAAGGAATTCGTCATCGTCGACGCGGGAATGAACGATCTCGTGAGACCTTCCCTTTACGGGGCTTACCACCACATACAGCCTGTGATCAAACAGCGCCGTGAGAAGATCATTGCAGACATCGTCGGGCCGATCTGCGAGTCAGGCGATTTCCTGGCGAAGGAACGGGAGATTCTCCAGGTCATGCGCGGCGAATACCTCGCGGTGATGAGCGCAGGCGCCTATGGTCTGTCAATGGCCTCCAACTACAACAGCCGGCCCAGGGCTGCCGAGGTCATGGTGAAGGGTAAGAAGTTCGCAATCATACGGAAACGGGAGACCTACCCGGACCTCATGAGGGGAGAACAGGTCCCCGAGTTCATCTGAAATGGAAGTCGCTTTCACAAAGATGCACGGCCTGGGCAATGATTTCATAGTCATTGACACCACGGCTCGCGAACTGCCTGACCCGGCAGCCTTCGCGGTGAAGTTCTGCGACAGGCGGCGCGGCATCGGGGCAGATCAGGTGCTGCTGCTCCGCCCTTCGTCGGTCGGGGATTTCGGCATGAAGATATTCAATGCCGACGGCAGCGAAGTCGAGATGTGCGGCAACGGCGTGAGGTGTCTCGGGAAATACATATGGGACCGGGGCCTGTCTGCGAACAATCCCCTCGTAATCGAAACCTCTGCCGGCCTCATCAGGCCGGAGCGGAAGGGGGAACTCGTGAGGGTGGACATGGGGGCACCGACCCTTACTCCCGGCGACGTCCCCGTCTCTCTCGATGGTCCGGGGCCGGTCATGGACCATGTCTTTACTGCAGATGACAGGCAGTTTCCAATCACCTGTGTGTCGATGGGCAACCCCCACGCGGTCATATTCCTTGAGGAGGATCTCGGGCGCTTTCCCGTTGCCCGCTACGGGCCGATAATCGAATATGCCCCTCTCTTCCCGAAACGCACGAACGTGGAGTTCGTGACGATTCGCGACTCTTCACACATCACCATGAGGGTGTGGGAGCGCGGTGCGGGGGAGACGATGGCGTGCGGCACCGGAGCCTCGGCAGCAGGTGTCGCCTCGATGCTCAAAGGGCTGACGGGGCGCAGGGTGACGGTGACGCTCCCCGGGGGAGACCTGATCATCGAGTGGTCTGACGACGACCACGTGTACATGACCGGACCGGCGGTGGAGGTGTTCGAGGGAAAGGTGAAGGTGTGGGAGTAGCAGCGGCGAGCGCCGCCGCTGCGATCGGCCCTGATCCTCCACGTCTATTCGAAATCCATTAATGAAGCAGAACACCGAGGCTTCACAACCGACATTACCTGAGGAGGTGCATCATGTTCAAGGGCTCTTTTGTTGCCATCGTCACCCCGTTCAAGAACGGCAAGTTCGATGAGGCGGCCTATGCCTCACTGATAGAGTGGCACATCGCACAGGGGACCCACGGGATAGTGCCGTGTGGCACCACGGGAGAGGCTTCGACCCTCGACTTCGACGAGCACTACCGCGTCATCGAAGTGGCCGTAAAGGCTGTAAACAGGCGCATTCCGGTACTCGCCGGAACAGGCGCCAACTCAACTGAGGAGGCTATCGAGATCACAAGAAAAGCCAAGCAGCTGGGCGCCGACGGCGCGCTGCTCGTCACGCCGTACTACAATAAGCCCACCCAGGAAGGCCTCTACCGCCATTACAAGGCAATCGTCGAGGCCGTCGACATTCCCATGGTCCTGTACAACGTCCCCGGCAGGACCGCCGTCAACCTCCTTCCTGCCACCATAGCGCGGCTGGCGGAGCTGAAGAACATCGTCGGCGTGAAAGAGGCTACAGGGGATATGAAGCAGGTGAGCGAACTCATCAGGTTGTGCGGCGACAGGCTCAGCATCCTGTCGGGAGACGACTTCACCACGCTTCCGCTGATGGCGCTGGGCGGACACGGAGTGATCTCGGTCGTCGCAAATGTCGCTCCGAAAGACACCGCGGCTATGTGTAACGCGTGGGCGAAGGGTGACATCGCGGAGGCCCGGAAGCTCCACTACAGGCTCGAACCTCTTAACTACGCGATGTTCATCGAGACGAACCCGATCCCCGTGAAGACATCTCTTGCCCTCATGGGCAAGATCGGCGAGGAGTTCAGGCTTCCCCTCTGCGAGATGTCGGAGGCCAACAAGGCAAAGCTCAAAGGGGTACTGCAGGCGTCAGGGCTGCTCTGATGACTGCATACAGAGTCCAGGAAGCAGGGTGAGGAGAAGACATATGGGAAACGGGGTTCGAAGCTCAGGCGCAACGTGCGCGGGAATGACGTTCCCTTTCTTTGCCATGCTTTCATTGCTCTTCCTATTTTCTGTCTTCCTCTTCCTCCCGTCTGGTGTCCTTGCCGGACCTCCCTCCCCCTTCGACGTCGAGAAGCTCTCGGGACAGGCGGCACCCGACTTCGCCTTGCAGGATCTGGAGGGTAATACGGTCTCGCTCTCTTCGTTCAAAGGCAAGGTCGTGTTCCTCAACTTCTGGGCGACGTGGTGTCCGCCGTGCAAGGATGAGCTGCCGTCCATCGAAAAACTTCACAACCTGATGAAGCAGAAAGGGCTGGTAGTGCTCGCCGTATCCATAGACAAGTCACCGGAGAAGGTGAGGGACTTCTTGAAGCAGCATCCCGTGAGCTTTCGCGTACTCATGGACAATAACGCCTCGGCATCGAGATCATTCAAAGTCTTCAGCCTCCCGATGACATTCATCATCGATAAGAGAGGGGTGCTGATCGAAAAGCACTTCGGCGAGAAGGATTGGTCGAAACCGGACGCTGTCCGATCGATCGAGGCGCTCTTGTAAGTCCGGGTTGTCTTCTCCAGATAGTCGGGTCCTCCAGCACGCACGACACAGACGCACTCAATACAGGTGGCAGGCGATCCTTCGCCCGGCGCTCTCCTTGAACTCCGGGACAGCCTTGTCACATGGCTCGAACTTCTTCGGACAGCGGGGATGAAAGGGACATCCATGAGGAATGCTCAGGAGACTCGGCACGTCCTGCCCCTGAGTTGGCGACCCGACAGCGCGGCGGGAGGGTTCGGCAGCCTCGTAGAACCTGATCTTCGGCGCAGAGTTGAGGAGAAGCTCGGTGTAAGGATGTTTCGGCGAGGCGAAAATCTCCTCGGTCGTCCCTGACTCGACAAGCCTGCCGAGGTACATAACACCCACCTTATCGCTCAGGTAACGCACCACATTGAGGTCATGGCTTATGAAGACGAGGGATATGGCGAACTGGCGCTTGATCTCGAGGAACAGGCTCAGTATCTGCGCCTGTATCGAGACATCGAGCGCCGACAGCGGTTCATCTGCAACGATGAGCTCCGGCGACAGCGTCAGCGCCCTCGCGATGCATATCCTCTGACGCTGTCCGCCGCTGAATTCGTGGGGGTACTTCTTCAGGCTGTCCGAACCGAGCCCGACGCGTTCGAGGAGTTCCACCACCCTGCCTTCGATCTCCCGTTTCGGGACGAGCCGGTGTACCTTGAAAGGCTCCGATAGCGTGTCGATGACGCGCATGCGGGGGTTGAGCGACGCAAACGGATCCTGAAAGACGATCTGAACCGATCTCCTGAACCTCGTGAGCGACTCGCCCCTCAACTGCCCTACGTCCTCTCCCTTAAACAGGACGCTTCCGCCTGTGGGTGTGAGCAGCCTGAGTATGAGGCGACCCACAGTCGACTTGCCGCAACCGCTCTCCCCGACCAGTCCGAACACGCTGTCCCGCATCACGAGAAAGCTCACGCCGTCCACGGCCTTCACGACGCTTCCCGGCTTGAAGAATGCGCTCCCCCCCGTGAAGTATTTTCGCACGGCCCGGACGTCGAGAAGGGGAGTGTCTACAGCTCTCTCCACCGTACGCACCTCACCAGGTGATGCGGGGCCACTTCCAGCAACTCCGGCTCAGCCGCATGACATATCGGGGCAGCGGCATAGCACCTGTCTGAAAACGTGCACCCCTTTGGAAGACGGTCCGGAGGAGGGACGAAACCGGGTATGGGTTTCACATCCATGCCTTTGACCGTCGCCACCGACTTCAGGAGCCCTCGTGTGTAGGGATGGAGGGGATGGAGGAAAAGGTCATCCACTCCCGCCAGTTCTACGATGCGCCCGGCATACATGATCGACACTCTGTCCGCCTGCTCGGAGATGATGCTGAGATCGTGAGTGATCAGGAGGACTGCCATCCTTCGCTCGCGGCGCAATCCCTTGAGGAGTTCGAGTATCTGAGCCTGGATCGTCACGTCAAGGGCTGTCGTCGGTTCGTCGGCGATGAGGAGCGAAGGCCCGCAGGCTATCGCCATCGCTATCATGACCCTCTGGCGCATCCCGCCTGAGAGCTGGTGGGGATAGTCCCTGACCCTGACCTCCGCAGAGGGAATCCGTACCTGCTTCATGAGATCAACCGCCCTCGCCATCGCCTCCCTCTTGGAGATGCGCTCGTGGGCGAGCAACGCCTCGGCGACTTGGTACCCGACAGTGAGCACCGGGTTGAGAGAGGTCATGGGCTCCTGAAACACCATGCTGATGTCCTTGCCTCGTATTGTGCGCATCTCTTCTTCGTGCAGTGCGAGGAGATCACGACCCCTGAAGAATATCTGTCCCCCTGCATAGGCGTTCTGAGGAAGTATACCCAGTATCGAAAGAGCGGTCATGCTCTTGCCGCAGCCGCTCTCACCAACCATCCCGAAGACCTCGGCAGGACGCACATCGAACGAGAGGTCCGAGACTACCGTGAGGGGGTTCTTATCTGTCCTGAAGCGGACCGACAGGTTATTCACGTCCAGGAGAGGGTAAGACATAGTGACGATGATATGGCTTTGTCCGTCATCGTGTCAACAGCACCTATCCCTGCGGCTCTGTTCGGCCGAGCCCTGATTATGCATACGACTGCGGTAGCATCAGGGCGGAGGCGGCTCAAGTCCTTTCCAAAGCGATGGATTTCATTAATGGTGTCCTCAGTCTTGTACACATAGAGTGTCTCTGTGCTTCAGGCTGGAACAGTGTGTGGAAAGAGGCAGCGGTATCGCTCGGAATGTCCTTTCGCCACCTCCACCCTGACTTTGATAGCTGGATTCGTGAGTTACATGGGCGAGGTGTGTACATGCGTGCCCCGGGGCGGAATTTGCTATAATTTCAGAGGGGGAGGGCTGCAGACGGTCAGTGGGCTCCGGGTCTCTCGTCCACCTTCCCAGACCAAAGGAGGTCCACATGAGTGCACGGGTCACAGTATCGGCACGGGGAGTCGTGAGCACCGCTCTCCAGATTCTTCTCGTCGTGATGGCCGTATCACGAGCGGACTGCCAGCAGCCGGTGACATGGCCCGAACCTGTCATCGCCAGATTTGCCGACCAACTGAACCTGCCTGTCGGCATCACCAACGCAGGTGACGGCAGCGGTAGGCTGTTCGTCGTCGAACAGGGAGGGCGGATTCGCATCGTCAGGAACGGGGTCGTCGAGAACGCCCCTTTCCTTGACATCTCCGGAAGAGTACTTTCCGGCGGTGAACGCGGACTGCTCAGCATCGCCTTCCCGCCAGGGTATGCAGAAAAAGGACACTTCTACGTAAACTATACAAGGCAGCCGGACGGGTCAACGGTCGTCGCGAGATACCGAATCTCCCAGAACCCCGATATCGCGGACCAGTCGACAGAAGAGGTCCTGCTCGTCATCGCCCAGCCGTTTGCAAATCATAACGGAGGACAGCTCGCCTTCGGCTTCGACGGATTCCTCTATGTAGGCATGGGAGACGGAGGAAGCGGAGGTGATCCCCAGAACAATGCGCAGAATCCCGCTACGCTTCTGGGGAAGATGCTTCGCATCGACGTGGAATACGGCGCAACTCCCTATGTGGTCCCGCCCGACAATCCATTCGTCGCGTCAGTGCAGTTTCGTCCGGAGATCTGGGCACTCGGCCTGCGCAATCCCTGGAGGTTTTCATTCGACCGCCTGACAGGTGACCTTTACATCGCTGACGTGGGGCAAGGCCAGTTTGAGGAGGTGAATTTTCAGCCCGCTTCTGACGGAGGAGGAGAAAACTACGGGTGGCGGATCATGGAGGGGAAGAGTTGCTTCGTTCCGGCTGACTGCACGAGCCGGGGGCTGACGCTTCCTGTCACGGTGTACTCCCACTTGGAAGGCGACTGCTCAGTCACGGGAGGCATGGTGTACAGAGGGGAAGAGTACCCCGGTATGAATGGCGTTTACCTCTTCGGCGACTTTTGCAGCGGCAGAATCAGGGGCCTCAGACGGAACGGTCTCGCCTGGGAGAGCACGGTCCTCCTGGATACCAGCCTGAGCATATCGAGTTTCGGCGAGGACGAGTCAGGGTCGCTGTACGTGTCGGACTACGGGGCCGGAGACCTGTACCGGATCATAGAAAATGCCCTGCCGATGCCTCTTGGCAAGGAGACCTTCCTATATCCGACAACCGCGCAGCCATCGGCAGACATCGTGCCTGCCGCCGCTCGTCCGGTCGGCGTCGGTAACGTAGCCAACGGCGGCGCCACTGTGGACATCAGGGTGATCCTGAGCAGATTTTCGGGGCCGGTAGACCTTTACGGTGCCTTTGTGCTGTCAAGCGATCCCGGGACGGTGAATATCCTCAAGCCTGATCTCACGTTCAGGCAATTCACGGTGGCTGAGGTGGATCAGGCCCTCACTGCAGGCGTGCCCCCCCCGGGGGTGGAACCCTGGAAGTCCGCCATCACCAGCCCGGTAAACGAGAGAGTCTTCGGCCCTCTTGCCACCGCCGACCTCGTCCCAGGCACGTACCGTTTGTACCTGCTCGCAGCTCCTGCGGGGCGGAGCGACAGGTTCCACGTCTGGATCACCTCTTTCGTGGTCCCCTAGGGAAGCACATGATGGACAAGGAGGTCATTGGCTACCTGAAACTCCTCCATGCACTTTTCAACGGATCGGTCTTTGGGGCCTTCCTTTACCAGGGGTCGCTGGGACTGAGGATCAGGTCAGGGAGGAGACGGGGGCACCCGCAATTTCCAGTCATAAAGAGGCACCGGTCGTTCGGACCGCTTCTCGTGATTCTCGGCCTGTCCGGTTTCATCGCCGGTGCAGTCATCGTGTATCTCGACCACGGAATGCTGTTCAAATACCCGGCCCATTCTCTCATCGGGTCGTTGATCGCTTCGACAGCCGTTGTCTTGTTCCTCGTGTCGAGGCGCATACGCCCCGGGGAGTCTCCATGGAGGACTGCGCACCTGCTTCTCGGGTTCGTCCTCCTCTCTTTATATCTTTTTCAGGTCGTACTCGGCCTCGGAATCCTCCTTTGACGACAACGCAATTGCATCGCGGAACCGTTGCAGAGCGACGGGGCAGGTGCGTATAATTGAGCGTCAACGGCACGGTATGACTGGATGGATACTCCTTTCTTAAGAAGCTCTTCGCCCGCGGGTCCACTGCCCCCCATGGAGGCGCACGACCACCTCTGCCTGATATTCGACACGCACGAGGAGCAGTTCGCCGCTGTCGTGCCTTTCATCAGATCGGGCCTTGAGCGTGGTGAGCGCTGCATTTATGTCGTCGACGAGAGCAGCATTGTCGAGGTGATCGATAGGTTGCGCCGCGACGGTGTCGGGGTCGACGAGGCCTTGAAGTCGGGGGCTCTCGAACTCGTCACCAGCCGGGATGCCTATCTCAGCGGCGACTGCTTCGATCCTGAGCGGATGATAGAACTCCTGCGCGAGAAGACCGAGGGCGCCCTTCGAAGGGGGTTCCGGGCACTCAGGGTGACGGGAGAGATGACCTGGGCGCTCAGAGATGCTCCGGGCTGCGAGCGACTCATAGAGTACGAGGCAAAGCTCAACAGGTTCTTTTCAGGGAACATGGCCTTGGCCCTCTGCCAGTACCGGCGCGGCGGCTTCCCGGCGGAAACCATCTGGAAGGTGATCGCCACCCACCCTCTCGTAGTGTACCGCGGGGTCGTCTGCAGGAATTTCTACTATGTTCCTCCAGAGGAAGTGCTCTCTCCCGCATCTGCCGACAGGGAAGTGGAAAGGATGCTCTCCACCATACGGGACCACACCCTCACCGAGATGGCACTGGAGGAGGCGGAATGCAAGTTCCGCACGATCGCCGATTTCACCTATGACTGGGAGTTCATGATGGACCCTGGCGGTGCGTTCCTCTATGTAAGCCCGTCGTGCGAGCGCATCACAGGATATAGCCCTTCCGAATTTATTTCATCGCCGTCACTGTTCCTGTCCATCGTCCATCCCCAGGACAGAGAGGTAGTGGCGTCGAAGATAGAGAAGGCATATTCACTCACTCCCGAGGAGGGCTTCGATTTCAGGATCATCCGCAGGGGTGGCTCCACCGCGTGGGTTGCGATGGCGATGCAGGCGGCGACTGATCCCGAGCGGCATATCCTCGGCATACGGGGCTCGATACGCGACGTCTCCGAGAGGAGGAGGATCCAGGATATCCTCAAGGACGGAGAGGAGAGGCTGAAGCGACTGTCCGAGGCGACCTTTGAAGGAATATCCCTCACGGAAGGGGGGAAGATACTCGACGCGAACCGGCAGCTCGCCGACATGTACGGCTACGGGCTCCACGAGATGATCGGTCGTAACGTCCTCGATTTCGTCGCCCCCGATTCCAGGCTCCAGGTGTGGCGCCACATGAATTCCGGTTACGAGGGCACATATGAACACTGGGGCCTCAAGAAGGACGGGACGGTGTTCCCCGTGGAGGTGCGCGGCAGACAGGCCGTCTATCACGGGCGCCAGGTCAGAGTGGTCGCCATACGCGATCTGAGCGAGACGAAGAGGAGAGAGCGGGAGAGGAAAAACATCCTGTCCATGTTCGCCCATGATATGAAGAACCCCGTGATAATCTCGGGTGGCATCATCTCACGGCTCCTGTCCGGCAAGACGGGTCCGCTGTCCGACCTCCAACTTGACTATCTCGGCTCTATATGGGAGGAGCTCAAGAAGCTCGAGGATCTCCTCATGAATTTCCTTGAGTACTCGCGTCTGGAGATCAAACAGTACAGGCCGGGCCTCGCTCCATACTGTCTCGCGGGAGCCCTGGAAAGAGGCGTGGAGGCTGCGAGGATCGCGGGTGAAAGGAAAGGGGTCGCCATTTCGCTCGAGATTTCCGGCGACCTGCCGGAGACGGTTCTTGCAGACGGCGGGATGATCGACCGCGTCATCACGAACCTCCTCGACAACGCGATAAAGTACACTTACCGGGGAGGTCCGATCTCGGTGAGGGCGTCGTCCAGAGATACCGACATCCTCATCCAGGTGATGGACAACGGCGTCGGCATAGAGGAGAGACACCTCCCGTTCCTCTTTGACGCCTTCTACCGGGCATCGCGGGACACAGGGGGTTCAGGTCTCGGCCTGTCGATCGCAAAGAACATCATAGAGGCCCATGGGGGCAGGATCTGGGTAGACAGCTCGTACGGCAAGGGGAGCACATTCAGCTTCACTCTCCCGAAAAGCTGACGAGAACACACGGCCCCACAATCAATATCCAGACCAAGTTTGAAGCCCGCTCGGCGCAGGCCATCATCATCCTCTCACACACGGGCGAAATCATGGACCCCTTGATCACCGGCGATATTTTCAACTCCTTCATGACCACAAGGGCGGGCCGATCGAGCCTCGGCGTGGCAGCCGCGGCTGTCCGAGCTCCCGGCCGGGAGATCTCCCTCTACCCGGGTGCCTGGACGCAGTTCAAGATATCCCTGCCCCTCCGGTAGAGACTCTTTGTTGGCGCCGGTTTTTTGAAATTGCTGAGAACGCCTTGTATACTAGAACTTATCTTAAAATCGCTGTTGCCTGAAAAAGTCGTCATGCCCGTGGAAACGGGCATCCAGAATAGCCCGGAAACCCTGGATTCCCGCCTGCGCGGGAATGACAGAGGGAACCCAGTATGAAAGGAGATGCAATTTTGAGATATCCATGATAAGTAGAAGTCAAGGGAAAGCGGAGGTTTCCCTTAGCCTCCGGTCCTGCCTCCCGGTGCTCCTTTCTGCTTCATCCTTTGTGCATCGTCTCACGAAGACCTTTTACATGCTCACGATAGGCCGTCGAGCAGTCCTCGCGACCAGACATCCATTTGCTGTATCAGGGCACCTTAATGCCTCTCACAGAAGATTGAGTTTGGGTCAACCGCCAGCCTCCAAACAGATTCCCTCGGTGCACTACGCACAATCTCAAAACTGCGAGGACTGGCGGAAAGGTCCGGACGAAAGACGACGGAACCTCTCAGGCCACTTCTTTTACACCTCTGGGCTCAAACCTAATCCCGCTCTTGTCAACTGCCAGCATATAGGCGACAAGCTTTCGCGCCACCGCCAGGGATGCTCGGTTGCGGTTCCCCCGCCCAAGTTCCCGGGCATATACCTCCGCCAGTTGCGGATTCCACCGGGGAGCAAGCTTCGCCGCCTCTATGAGAACCGTCTGAAGGTGTCTGTTTCGCTTCTTCGAGATCGGCCCTCGCCGCTCCTTCCCTGCCGATTCTTTTTGCGCGCTGCACAGACCACAGTAACTCACCGCCTGCCGCACGCTCTTAAACCGCTCCGCCTCTGCCACCTCCAACACCCAAGTAAGCGCCGTCACCTCTCCTACGCCGGGAATGCTCATCAACCGCTCAACCCGCTCCCGGATGAACTCGTGGTGACGAAGGGCATCGAGCAACTCCCCTTGCATGGTCTGAAACATCTCAAGCCCCCACCGGCCGAGCCTCAAAAGCTCGATGACCGACTGAGGCACATCCTCAACACTATGCAGCATCTCAGCAAAGTATTTCCGCCCGTGCAGTCGCCGCTTGGTGTACGCTGCTCCCACCTCCATCAGAAGCCCGGATATCTTGTTCTTCATCCTGACGGCATTGCTCACCATCAGGTTCCGGTATCGCAGCACACGACGAAGCTCCCTCATCTGCTGCGGCGCCATATAGCATTCCGGAAGAAGGTCAACCCGCAAAAGATCGGCAAGCCTCTCGGCGTCTGCCACGTCATTCTTCTTCTTAGCCGCTGTGATCGCCTTGAGCATCACTGGGTTAGCCACCTTCAGCTCACGAGCATGGGGCTTGAGAAAGTCGTAGATCCACCCGGTGAAAAGAGTGGCTTCCATCGCCCCCGCCCACGGACCCGGCAGTCCCCTGACCCATTGCCCGAGAGCCTTTCGCTCCGCCGCTACGTCACCACGACGCCATACGGTTCCATCGGCAAGCTTGACGCAGTACGCAATCCTTTGCTTGTGAACGTCAAGTCCCACATAGTACACTTTCTCCATGGAAGCCTCCTCGCAGGTATTCTGGGCGACACCATTGTCCCAGCCTTTTTACCACGGGGATGCTTCCCCTCGCTACTTATTCATTCAAACAGGTTGTAGTCTCCGCAATCTTAGGAGTGACCTCGTCGCTTCCTAAGGTTCTCTTCGAAATCTATACTAGGAGGTGGTGAATGCGTTATCTGATTGTGTGCCTGCTATTGGTTCCAAGTCTGGTTTTTGCGGCGCAGAAGGGTAAGTATGCCGTGAAGTGCGAGGACATTTCAGGAGGCGAGTGTAAGAAGGAGTGTTCTGCGGATGAGAAGAAGATCAAGCAGATCCAGATAAGCGAGGGGGAGCAAGGGGGAAAGGTAGCCGTTGTGGACTGCAGCGAATCCGGTAAAGAGTTCGTCTGTTGCGTCGAAAAAAAGAAGATCAAGGAATAGGTTCACAGCGCCGAAGCGATACCCGAAAGGAGGACAGGGGTAGCGGATACTCGGCATCTCAGTCGGACCCCGACAGACGCCGTCTCTGCCGGGGTCTCGCAATCTCGAGACGTCGGAGTCGGGGGATGATAGGCGGTCTGCCTTGAGGGAGGAAAATGATCGCGCTGCTCCGAACCAGCCACCGCATCATGTGAGCTTGAAATCAACTCGGCTGTCTTTCACCTCCTTCTTCTGCTCGGGAGCGGTTGCCTTTGGCTCGAGGAGGAATACCCGCTCGGGCCCGACCTTCCCTGTTTTGATGAGATACCTCTCTGCCGCGATAGCCCTTTCCGCAGCGAGTTCGCGGAGATCCTCATCGGTGATTTTGATATTTGCGCGCATGAGTTTCTCCATCTCAACAAGGGGAAGACTCTTGTCCATTCCTAGCACGTTCTTCGGCTTCGGGAATTTCTCATCCTTGTATGCCATCGTGAGGTAGCGTTCGTATTCCTCAGGCTTGATCTCGACGTCGTCCAGCGGGATAACCTCTCCCCCTTTCTTGGCGATATCGAGAAGCTTCTGCGCCTTCAGCCTCCGCATGAAATAGATCTCCCTCAATGCATCGCTGTCGCGCCGGGGATCGACATGGCCCTCGATCTCGAGCTTGAGACCGGGCCGTTCGTATAGGGCCTTCGCAAGGGTATCGAGTTTCTCGGTGTTTACCTTGCTCAGCGTCTCCACTCCCGGATCAAACTCGATGTGCGAGAGCTCAGCCCCCCCACCGAAGATCGCTCCCAGGAGCGCGAAAGGCGCAGTCGCCGCCTTCACCAGCAGGTTCACGATGATCTTCACGATGACCTTGCCCACGCTGAACTCAGGGTCGTCGAGAGAGCCGGATATCGGCATATCGAGTTTTATCTCGCCATTTCTGTTCTTGAGTAAAGCGATCGCGAGCTTCACGGGCAGCTTGGTAGCCTGTGTGCTCTCCACCTGATCGCCGAGGGCGAGCTGGTCAAGGACAAAATTGTTCTTTGAGTCGAGACTCCTGCCCTTTATCGTGTACTCCACATCGGCGTTCAGTTTTCCCTTGCTGATGGTATACCCGATATACTTGCCCGAGTATGGACTCACCGGGCTGAGGTCTACGTTCCTGAAGTCGGCTTTTAGGTCCACGTACAGTTCATCCCTGAGCGGATTGATCTTGCCGGTGATCTCGACGGGAGCGAACTCATTGACTTTTCCGAACAGATCCACGTCGGCCAGGCTCTTTGGGTCGGACGAGAGGCCCGAGACCCTTCCCGAGAGTTCAGAGATGCGGGCGTTGTAGTTCGGCTTGATGCTCCTGTCCGTGAAATTAAGATGTCCTCCCTGCATGGTCACCGTCCGGATATCGATCGGGAGACTTGCCTCGAGGCTTTCGATCGGCGCCTGAGTAGCCTTGGTTCCTGCATCCTTCGGTGTTCCCGGAGACAATGCGGTAGACCCCTTTCTCAGCTGCGTGAGGTTGAGCACACCTTCAGACTCCAGTATCACCCTTGAGTAGAAATCGGTCACCGCGACACCTCGAATGTCAACCCGTGTCGGGTTGAAAGACAGGGAGATCCCATCGAGTGTGAGTGACTGCCACTTCAGGAGGTCCTCGACGTCGGGCATCTCGAGCACCGACACATCGGCGAGCTTTGCCTCACCCTCAAAGGACGCGGAAAAGCCCGCATCCGGATCCTTCCTGGCTTTGACGCTGCCGGCTGCTGAAGCAGCGCCACTCGCAAGGAAAACGTTCAGCCTCTCATCAATATATGGTTGAAAAGGAGTAATATCCACATCCTTCAGTGTCACGTTGAACTCAGTCCCGAGGGGATCCGCCACAAGGGACCCGTTGGCAGAGATCGAGCCCTTCTTGTCTATCCGGCACGAGCCGGAGAATGCGGATCTGCTTCCTGGTTCTGTAGAAAAGTGCGAGACTTCAAGCCTGATATCACTCACCCGTGTTGCAAAAGGTTGAGCAGGAACGAGGTCTTTCGCGTCCACTCCATACCCCTCGAAAGTTGCCTTTTCGACCCTGATGACCCACTCCGGCACCTTCTCCGCGATCTTCTGGACGGTGGGAATCTGTTCCAGCACCTCTGTCGACAACGAACCGTCTTTGAAACGCGTTACGGCGACCTCGCCCGCCCGGCTATGGATCTCGGGTATAAGCATGAGGCGCTTCTCAAGATCCAGTGAGACGTCCTTCACCGAGAGCTCCGCAAAGCGGAGCAGGTCCTTGCCCTCACCCCTTCTCCTCATCCGCACTCCGCTGACGACTCCCTGCAGTCCCGAGATGATTGTGTTTTCCTGTCCGTCGGCGCGTGAATACTCGTAGTCAGCAGAAGCGGTTACTACGCCATCTTTCCACTCGACGAGGAAACGGCCGGGATAGTACCGCCCGTATTTTGGCAGCTTCACTCCCTCGGCGGCTATGTTCCCCGCCGTGCGGAGGGGCATAAGCGAGAAGATACCGTCAATGGAGAAGCTCTCACCCGCCTCTGTGGTGAAGGACAGGCGATAGGACGTCTCCGCACCCTCGGTTGTCGCAAAATCTGTTACGGCAATGTCGAGAGGTTCGAGCACGGTCCTGAAGGGCTTGCCCTGGGAGAGGTCGGAGAACTCGATCCGCCCGTCAGTCACGTACACTTCATCGGCCCGTAACGTGACGGGTGCTCCGCCGTTGTCCGCATCACTGCTGTCAGCACCACGGGGAGCAGGTCTGAGAGATTCGACGTTTATCCTTCCGGCCTCGTCGCGGGCGACAACGAGAGACGGCTTCGAGACCTCGACACTCGCAAGATGGACCTTTTTTGAAAAGACCTCTGCCTCGGTTATGTCCGCGCGTGCTTCGGGAATCGAAACTATCGGGTCCCCGGATGACTCATTCACAACGAGGTCGTTAATCTCGAAGGCGCCCGCCGCAGTGAGCGACGGTTCCTTCCGCTTGTGCTGCACATATGAGATGCGACCGTCGAAGCTCACAGACCCCGAAGCCACCCGGTAGTTCATTTTGAACGGCACGTAAGCGAGGTAAGAGGGGATGTTCGCGTTTTCGAAGCGGACGTTGAGCGTTGTTTCGAGAGAGTCTGAAAAGGGCTTCGTCTCTCCTGCAAAGTTCACCGCAGCACCGTTCACGGAAGCTGAAAACCCAGGTTTGACAAAAATATCGATATCGGATGGCAGATTAGAGATGAAGGGGACGGTCAGTGTCATATTCCGTATTGTGTGCGTCTTGCCGGACGGCCCGTCGACGAAATCTATGCTCCCCTCAAGGATCTGCACATTGTTCAGAGAAAACGTAAAGGGAGCCGCCTTCCCCTCTTCTGGAGGCACTGACAGCAGGTCGCTGAAGTTGTAGCTTCCGCCGGGGTGCCTTGCGATGTGCATGGTGGGCCTTACAAGCCTCAATTCGCGCACCACCGGCGCCCTTCTCGCGATCGATGAGGGAGAGAAGCTCACGAACAGCTCCTCGAAGGAGGCGAATGTGCCCGGCGCCTGGCGTTCGGCGAGCGAAAAGCCTCTTACGGTAATGCTCAGGGAGAGCGGGTTCACCTCCACTTCGCGGACCTCCGCCTTCCGGTGCAAAGCTTCCGCCATCTTCTGGATTGCGATGCTCTTCAGCAGCGGAGGGACCAGGAAAAAGCCCGCGAGGACGTATAGGGCGAACAGGGCAAGGACGATAAACAGTACCCTTCTTATATTTGGCCTGCCCACAGGCATATCTTCACCTCCTTATCCAGCTTGCTCTAGCTTTGCGCCGCATCAACCCTTGCGTTGAACGCAGAACATTCAGCGGCAGGGCAGAGATGCCCAAAAGACTTTATGAGCGATACCTTGTTCATCTCCGGACCACCGTATAAGGGAACTTTTCAAACCACACTTGTCGTGGACTCGAGAAGACCGGATTCTGAATCATATCTCATCGCATTCATAAAGGCTTTGAGGCGCTCTGCCCTGGGCCGAACTGCAACTGCAAGGTCAACCCTGGCGTTGATAAGAAACGCTGCACGGGGCAGCGCGGAGATGCCGGAAACATTAGTCAGATCCCCAACCCTTTCCTTTTTCCGTTGATGTGAGCAATGATAAGGTCCGCCGCTTTCAGCGGATCGGGTTCGACTGCGAAGCACGCACCGAACACATCCTTCAGGCCCGATGTCGCAAGCTCGGTGACCTTCTTGCTGCCGAGTATCGGCGGCATCACGCCCAGCACCGTGAAGATGCCGCTCGCCATCACATAAAAGGCGATCGTCGCCGCCTTCTCCGAGTACCACTCAGGCGCCGCCCCCGCGAGGGGAAGCCTGTCGATGTCCACCCCCAGCGTGTTGGCGAGCGCGCAGGCGATAACCATGATCCTCGAATTGTCCACGCATGAGCCGACGTGAAGTGACGGTGGGATTCCCAGAGCGCCGCAGATCTCCCTGAGTCCCGGACCTGCCAGGTCCCGTGCCTCGGGTACCTGTAATCCCGCCTTCCCGGCTGCAACGTTCGCACAACCGGTGGTCAGGACGAGTATGTCATGTGCGATGAGCTTCTTGATGAGCTCGACGTGCCCGTAGTCATGCCTGATCTTCGGGTTGTTGCACCCCACCACGCCGACTGCCCCTCTGATTTTGCCCGCGGTGATCGCATCGATCAGCGGCTGGATACTGCCGCCCAGGGCCTCCACAATCGCCTCCACTGAAAAGCCCGTCATCGTCCTCACCGGCTCTGAAGGGACGAGCGCCTTCGCCCCGTTTCTGCGCGAGAAGTTTTCCACAGACTCCCGCACTATCCGGTATGCCTGGTCCTTCGCGTTCTCCGGCGTGAACTCCACATGTTCCATGAAGGGGAACTTCGCCTTGTCAGAGGTCGAGTAGAGCTTCGTGTGGTAGCACTGCGCAACCTGACCGAGGGACGGCATGATGCACTGGTAATCGACGATGATCGAATCGACCACGCCGGTCACTATAGTGAGCTCGGTCATGAGGTGATTCCCTGCCATCGGCACCTGCCTGCGCATCATCAGTTCATTGCCGGTGCAGCAGAGTCCGGCGAGGTTGATTCCCCGGGCACCCTTAGAGCGGGCCAACTCGACCATCTCCCCGTCATCTGCGGCAAGACAGACCATCTCCGAGACGATGGGGCTGTGGCCGTGAACCAGGATGTTCACGTGGTCCTCCTTGAGCACCCCCAGATTCACCGAGGAGTAACCCGGCTTGGGCGTGCCGAAAATGACGTCGGAGACCTCGGTCCCGATCATCGACCCCCCGAAACCGTCGGAGAGGCTGTTTCTCACCGCATGGAGAAGAAGAGACACGTAATCGTTGTCCACTCCCATGTGGGTCCTGTGCATCGCCTCCGAGGTCTCGCGATCGATCCCTCTCGGAATGACCTTCAGCTTCTCCCAAAGATCAATCCTTTGCCTCGGCGCCCGGCTCAGAAGGGTGATCCTCTCCTTCTTCATGCCATAGTCCTCCATCATCGCCTCTGCGAGTTGGCGCGCCACCTCCTGATCGCTCTGCCCGTCCCCTGCGATGCCGTATTCCGCAGCGATCCTCCTCAGCTTCACGGGATCCTTGATGGTGTATCCCTGCGCATTGCCCGTGCCGATCTTGTGCAGCACTTCCACGAGATCCCTCCCGTGGTCGGAGTGCGACGCCGAGCCTGCGGCTATCATGCGTGCGACGTTCCGGGCCACGATGATATCCGCGTCCGCTCCGCAGACGCCGTATTGCGGTCCTTCACCGAAGGGATCGATCCGGCACGGGCCCATGACACAGTTGCGGCACGATATGCCTAATTCGCAGAACCCGCAGTGGGGCTCCTGCTTCTTGTGCCTGTCCCAGGCGGTCTCGACGCCGTCTTCCCGCGCCTTCCTGAGCGCTGCTTGTGCGTCGCCGCATACCGAGTATTCCCTGTAATCGCTCATACATACCTCCTCTTGGTGGCTTCATAGCGTGTTCTGAAGTCATGCAGGACCCGGTACGGTCCTCCGTCGGCGGGCTTCTCCCGAATGCCGAGGAACACCAGTCCCGCGAGCCTGTCCGTCTCGGCATCCATGATGCGGTTCACATCGCCGTACAGGAGAGCCCCGGCTTTGCACACCTCGACGCAGGCAGGATCCCTTCCTTCGCGGAGTCTCGCGATACACTGGTCGCACTTGTGGGCGGCGACCCTGTTGCCTGGGTATTCGCGGTAACGGATCACGCTGAAAGGGCACGCTGTGGCACACATGCCGCACGTGATGCAGGCGCCGGGGTCGACGAGCACAACACCCGTGGCTGCCTCACGATGGATTGCGCCTGTCGGGCAGGACCGCTCACACGGCGCAGGATCGCAGTGCCTGCACTTGTTTGGGAAAGGCTCGTTGCGCCCTGACAAGCCGACGGAGATGCGCGGCTTTGAGAGCAGCCTCTCATAGGGCGCGGTGAACGGAGACCCGGAGAAAGAGTGAGCAACGGAACAGGCAAACCGGCACTGCAGGCACCCCACGCAGCGCTCAGGCCTCACGATGACTGTGTTCATGCAACCTCCTTTCAGGTCGGGCGGGACGAACGGGTCCCGCGATCTCCGCAGCGATGAACCTCTGCGGGATTTAAAACGGTATCGCGATCCTCCCTCCGTCCGCCTCGATGGTCAGCTCGTCGAAATAGACAACAGAGTCCGCCTTTGTCCAGAGACCGACAAACCCTCGAAGGGACACGTCAGCAAGATAGTGGACGACAAGGTCGTCATTGTAGTAAGCACTGACCGTTCGGTCGCGCAGCACGACCCTGAGCCTGTGCCACAGGCCTGTCTCGATGCGCTTGGGCACGACCTTTCTCTGGTGGCGTTTGCCGTTGATGTACTCGAAGAGGATGACGTTTCCCTCCAGCGCATTCGTCCTGACGACGAAATAGTTGTCGATATTCCTCATGCCGAATACAAGCCCCCCCGCCCTATCGATGTTGCCGCCCACGGGCTTGATCCTGACACTCACCGCACCGTCCTCAAGCTCAACGTCCTTCGCAACCGCCACCGGGAAATAGTAATACGCCTCCATAGTGTCGAGGAACTCCCGGTAAGCGCCGCCGATCATCTTTCCCACGAGACCGGAGATCCCCGCAGACAATCTCCGCCCCCATTTGGAGCCGTCCTGAAGGCAACAGGCCCGGCCGTCCTCTTCCACCCTCAGCCAGTGGCCACCCTGCAGGTAGAAGCGTGCAAGTTCGTCCCCCTTTCTCTTGGAGAGGAAATCATATTCTCCTCTGAAGAACGCTTCCGTATAGATGTCTACATCCTCTTGCGACGAGAGGGCCATGTCGACGAGGCGGCAGGATGCGAGCAGTCTTCCGAGCAGGTCAAGGCGGTCCTCCGTATATTCCCTGCCGAACCGGGCGAGCGAGGCATCGAGGAGGTCCCCGCGCACTGCAACCTGGAATCCGAGCCGCTCGAGGATGTGAGCCATCACCTGCACGCGCAGCGATCGGCCATAGTAGTTGCCCCCTCCACCCGCGAACTGCAGAGTCACGTAGTTCTGGGAGCTGTTCTCGGTGCACAGCGCATCGAGAGTAGCGAAGTGATACGCAAACCGGGCGTTCAGGTTGAGATAGTCACCAGCGATCACCGCGTAACTGTCGCCGCCGGAGATCTCGCCAAGCTCAGAAGTGGCGGTCACTGCAAGCAGGCTGCTGAGCCCGCCGGTCTTGATGTTCATGGTGCCGGCCCAGTTCACGCCCGGGTGCGTGAACCCTCTCCAGAGGGCTCCCATCGGAACCGACGCAAAGGCATCGGGCGTGATGGTATCGCACGTGGTGAGACCATCCTTCAGGCCTCCGCCGAGGTCGACGATCCGCAGATTCAGTGGTATGCTCGAGGTCAGTTTGACAGAAACTTCTGCCTTCTCAGCCGATTCGGAAACCCCGAACATCTCCCTCATCGCCTGCTCATGGGTGAATCGTATTATATCGTGGAAAGTCTCGCACCTCTCCTCTCTGAAGGATTCGGCATGAGGATCGGTGAGGGTGAGAGGCGCGATCCTGTCAAGGATGTCCCGCATCCTCTTGTGGAGAGGACTATCGAAGATAAGCTTCTTGGCGGGCTTCATCTCCCGTACAAGCTCATCAACCTCACCCCCGTACACCGCGACGTCGTCGGCAGCGATCGTGACTATATCTCCCGTCTTCAGGACGGACGTTGCCCTCCCCGTATCGAAGATCGCCGGTATCCCGAACTCCCGTGCCACAGATGCCATATGGCTCGTGACGCTTCCTACGTCCGTGATCAAGCCCCTGACGGTGCCGGCGACCCTTGCGAGCTGCGGCGATGCGGTCCTCACGACGAGGATGGCACCCCCGGGGACGTCATTAAGGTCTTTTTCGCTCTGCACCACGAATACCCCTCCCGTCGCGATCCCCGGCGATGCCATGGTGCCCGATTCGAGGACAACCGGATGCCCGGGGTATTCCCTCCGCACCCGCGTCTCCCGCCTCACCTGGGGCAGATGCAGCGGCCTCGACTGGAGGATGAAGACATTCCCTGCACCGTCGGCGGCCCATTCGACGTCCTGAGCTCCCTCGAAGTATTCCTCGAGGAGGAGTCCGTACTGCGCGAGAAGACCTGCGGTCCCGTCGTCGATCGAGGGTACTTCTCGCTCCCCTTCAGGAACCGCGTCAAGGACAATGCCCCCCCTGTCGAGCGTCACAAGACGGGCTTCCTTCCTGGACACGCGGCGATCGAGGATCCTCCTGTCGATCCTGTCGACGGTGAACACGTCGGGCGAGGCGCTTCCGTCCACGAGAGATTCCCCGACCCCCCAGAGAGCATTTATCTTAATCGGGCACGAAGGCAACAGGAGCGGGTCTACGGTGTACATGACGCCGCTCGCCTTCGAATCGACCATGGCCATTCCAACCACAGCCATCGGCGTCTGTCTGTCGTCGAGACCGTAGTGGAGCCTGTACGCTATTGCGCGCGCGGAATACTTGCTCGCCACAACCTGCTTGTATGCTTCGATGATGGATGTCCTCCGCACGTTCAGGACGGTGTCATACTGGCCTGCAAAAGTCGCCTCGGTGTCCTCTCCTATGGCGCTGCTCCTCATCGCCAGCCGCACGCCGGTACCGCTTTTCTTTTCAACCTCGTCGTAGGCAGAGAGAATGTCACGCTCGAGGTGATCAGGCATCTCAGCCCCCAGAAGCATCGCCACAAGTCTCGTACTCGCACGCTCTATGTCCCCCGGTGAATCGGGAGAGATCCGCGAGAGTTCCTCCTTTATCGGTTTGACAAGCCTGTTCTCTTCCAGGAACTCCTCGAAGGCATATGCGGTGACTGAGAACCCTGGTGGAACGGGGAGCCCGAGTTCATTCCTGATGGAGGAGAGATTCGCGGCCTTCGCACCGACCATCGACCTCATATCCTGAGTGATCTCTTCGAAGGGAACGACCGGTCTCCTGACAGTGATGGTGCACTTGGGGTTGAAGCTCTGAAAAAGGCTGCCGTCTATGCGTGATAGAACGTCAACAAGGGCATGGTAGTCCCGTCCGGAGAGCGACTCGATCGAATAGATGACGCCGGTGACGGCCTCAAGCAACTCTTCGTACCTGATCCGTATCGAGGTGAGGCTGAACGGCCTGCCGCTGAAGTAGAGTTGCTCCAGGTCGGCGATTACCTTCAGCGCAGCGTGGTTGTGACGGAGCAGAGATCTGAAGTCCTTGTACCTGAGAGCTACCGCTCCCTGCTCTGCTGCAAGAGGCAGGCACTTCCTTCTCTTCGGGAGGACATCGCGCAGTCTCATCATATCACGCACCCCGCTGCCTTGCTACGGGAGAGTGCACCTTACCGTTGTATTCCGGAGCAGGGCGGAGCGCCTCCAATCCTTTCTTAATGCGATGGGATTCAGTTCAGAGTGACTTTGTCCTCGCATTCGCTGCCGGTGTGGTACACCAGTGTCCCTTCGAGGGCGGTCTTACGATGAATACGGTATCACAACAGAACGGTTTCCGGCATCTCCGCCCTGCCCCGTGCAGCATCTCTACGCAACGCCAGTATGTCTTGCGAGCCTTCGTACTGGAAATTTCTCACTATTATACCTCAAACGATTTCTCACGAAGGCGGGATAGTCCGCGATATGGATGTCCTTGACTCATGTAACGCCATTTCACCATAATGGGAGAGAACAGGACATTAGGATTCCGACGACGCTGCGAGCAGCGCACCCGACACCGTGACAATGAAACCGCACCGCACACATAGAGAATGAGAGGTGACACAAAAGGGGTTCGCAGCCTTTAGCTTCATTCTCCTTTTCCTCCTGCTCGCTTGCTCACAGGAGGAAAAGCCCTTGGCGGTGGATCTCTCGAAGCGGGCTGAATCTCCTCCAAAAAGTGAAGGACCTGTCATCACCTATGCATACCTCCCGCAGTATTCCCACAGCGTCTCATACCAGCGCCACAACCCGCTCATCCAGTATCTGATCAAAGAGACAGGGCTCCCCGTCATCCAGATATTCCCCGACACTTTTGATGAACACATGAAGATGGTCGGACAGGGTAAGATCGACATCTCTTTCTCGAATCCCGTCGCCTATGTGAAGATGGCCCACCGGTACGGGGCACTGGCCTTCGCGTCGGTCGTCGAGCAGGACGGCAAGCCTCGCTTCCGCGGACAGATCATCTGCAGGGCCGATAATCGATCCATCACAACCGTGGAGGATTGCAGGGGGAAACGCTGGATCGCCGTAGACCCTTCGTCGGCAGGCGGTTACCTGTTCGCCCTCGGATACTTCTTTGACCACGGAATACGAAAAAGAGACTTCGCCGAAATCGCTTTCGCGCCCGGGCCCGGAGGAAAACAGGAGAAAGTGGTCCTGGCAGTCCACGCGGGCAGGTACGACATCGGGTCGATCCGGGAGGGGACATTGAATCTCATGGCCGACAAGATCGACGTGAGCGAGATGCGGGTAATCGCCCACACGCCATGGTATCCCGGATGGGTCTATGCAGCACGCAAGGGCCTCGACGACGACATAGTCAAAAGAATACAGGCTGCCCTCGTACGGCTCAACCGAAATCAACCTGAACACCGCACGATCCTGGATGCCGCGCACTTCAACGGAGTCGTTACTGCGTCGCACAACGACTTCGAGCCGCTCCGGGAATTGTTAAGCAAAGTGGGGATGGACCGGGAAGAGCAGTGATGCCGAGGGAGACAGCCGGATGAACCCCTTGGACAGGCTGCAGGCCATGAGTTTCCGCACCAAGATCTCTCTGAGCATCATCGGCGCGCTCCTCGTCCTGGGCGCGGTCCTGTCCCTGATCATGAGCAGAATCGTCGCGGAGGCCCTTCTGCAGGAAAGCAAGAAGAGGGGCATCGCGACCGCGGTCTACCTGTCGGCGCGCGCGGAAGAACCTATCCTCGCTACTGATCTCCTGCAGCTCAAGAATCTCGTCGATCAGACGATGTCCGCAAGCAGTGACATCTCCTATTCTTTCGTACTCGACAGGAACGGCGAACCGATCGCACACACCTTTTCCGGAGGATTCCCTGTGGACCTCAGGACGGTGAACTCCGTCCCCGATGGAGAGGCCCACCACATCCGCCTTCTCTCAGCCGGCGGCGAACTCATCTATGACTTCGCAGTGCCGGTGCTCATAGGGAAGGATCGCCTCGGGACGGTCAGGATCGGCATGTCCTACGCACGTGTGCAGGGTGTGGTCAGGAAACTCATCATGGCGATTCTCCTTTCCACGGGTGCGGGAATCCTGGTCGTAGGCCTGACTAGCACATGGCTCGCACGCACCGTCACCCGCAGGATCCGAGTGCTGCACCATGCCGCGGAGGAGATCATCAAGGGCAATCTCGACGTGCAGACCGCTCCTCTCCTGAAGCACCGGTGCTGGGAGGTCATGAATTGCGAAAAGACCGAGTGCCCCGCTTACGGAGACACTCGCCGGCGCTGCTGGTATCTCGTCGGCACCCTCTGTGCCTCATGCGGACGCGGGCAGTATGAACATAAGATCGGCAACTGCCAGGTCTGCGAGGTGTACAGGTCAAGCTCGGGAGACGAGATTCAGCACCTGGCCGAATTCTTCGACATCATGGCACTTACTCTGAAAGACCGTCTCGAGGACCTCACTCGCACCGAAGAGATCCTCAGACACCAACAGCAGCTCTTTCAGACCATCCTCGATGTGACCCCAGACATGGTCTGCCTCAAGGACCGCGAAGGCCGCTACAAGGCAGTCAACAAGGCCTTCACCGCTTTCGCGGGAAAGGATGAGGGCGATATCCTCGGCAGACACGACAGTGACGTGCTTCCCCCTGAAATGGCGGAGACGGACAGCGAGGAGGAACGCAGGGTCGTCTTAACGATGCAGACCGTGCAGAGCGAGAAACGCATTTCCGGACCTGCAGGAAGCCGATGGCTCCATGTAGTCAAGACACCCGTAGTGGACCGAGACGGGATAGTGGAGGGGATTCTCTGCACCAGCAGGGACATCACCGAGATGAAGAAGCTCAATGAAACGATCATCCGCTCCCAGAGGCTCGACTCGGTCGGCCAGCTCGCCGCCGGTGTGGCCCATGAGATCAACACGCCGCTGGGGATCATACTCGGCAACGTGCAGCTCCTCCTCGAGGATGTGGCTCAGGGCTCGGAGATGCACGAAACGCTCGCGACGATCGAGAAGTATGCGCGGACCTGCAAAAACATTGTCGCAGACCTGCTGCGTTTCTCCCGCCACACCGAGAGCGTCAAGAAGCCCGTCGACCTCAACGAGATGCTCAGCCAGCTCCTTTCCCTCGTCGAACACACCTTCAGCCTCGACCATATCACAATAGCACGCCAGTTCTCGCCAGACCTGCCCCTCATTTACGGTGACCAGGAGAAGTTGGAGCAGGTGTTCATGAACCTCCTCAACAATGCCCATGATGCAATCGGATCTGACGGCCGCGTCGTTGTGACGACGAGCTGCGACAGCCGCGAGGGCGCGGTAATTGTCTCCGTGGCTGATACTGGAAAGGGTATACCGCCCGAAATCCAGGACAGGATCTTCGATCCTTTCTTCACGACAAAAGCGGTCGGCAGAGGTACCGGACTTGGCCTCTCGGTCACCTTCGGCATCGTGAAAGATCACGGGGGGAGGATCGACGTGAGGAGTCCTTACGTTGCGTCAGGCGACGGGGCTACGACGGCATCGGCCGCCGGCAACGGCACGGTCTTCACAATCACTTTCCCCGCATACGTCGGCGGGATACACCGGGGAGGACAAGCGGATGGCACGTATACTGATACTCGATGATGTGGCCGATGCCGTTACCGTGCTCAGAAAAATACTCGAGAGGAAGGGCCATGAGGCGACAGGGTTCACCGATGAGGAGGAAGCAATCGCCCATGCGAGTTCACATGCAATCGATCTCGCCATCCTCGACATAAAGCTGAAAAAGATGAGCGGCATCGAGGTTCTCGGCGAGCTCAAGCGCATCAACCCCTCGATAAAAGTCATTATGCTCACAGGCTATCCGACCTTGGAAACCGCAAAGGAAGCCGTCCGTCTTGGTGCGAATGAGTACTGCGTCAAGCCCGTGGAAAAGACCGAAATAGAAGCCAGGGTCGCTCAGCTGCTGTCGGCATAAGAGGCACATGACTGCAGATCTGAGACCGGTTAGCTACCCAACCGATGCAAAGCAGAGCGTTCATCGGCGGGGCGGAGATGCCGAAAAGGCTTTATGAGCAATACCTTATTCATCCCCAGACCACCTTATAAGGGAACTTCTCGAACCACAATTGTGGTGGAATCGAGAACACCGGAAGAGGTTGTAAAACAAGGCAACAGAAAGAGAAGATATGGCAGGATATAAACTGGTGTGGGTCACCGACAGACTGGCTGTCGGTCAGGCGCCGATGTCCTTCGACGACATCGAGATCATACGGAGCGCGGGCATCGACGCGATCGTCAACCTCTGCGCCGAGTACTGCGACCTCGTGGATATCGAACGGCAGAGCGGCTTCGAGGTCTTCTACCTCCCCATTGAGGATGACGGGGCTCCCGAACTCGACGAGATGGAAAAGGCCCTCGACTGGCTGGACGAGGCGGTTTATCTCGGGAAGAAGGTGCTCGTGCATTGCAGGCTCGGGATCGGGAGGACCGGTACATTCGTCACGAGCTATTTGCTCCGCAGAGGGTTCGGTCTGAAGCTCGCCAAGAAAGCTCTTCACCGCGTCAGATCCACCCCCTCAAGCTTCTACCAGTGGAGGTTGCTGCGTCGGTACGACAAAAAGACGAGGAAGCTCACGATCCGCGAGCCTTCACTCGAGGCGAACAACCTCGTCGACCTCGAGCCTTACTTCTCGGAATACCACCATCTCGCCCAGGAGATCGAAGAGGCCTTCGCATGCGTCGCCATGCACTTCAGGAGGATGCCGCGGTGCGGCGATACGACCGACGCCTGCTGCTTCGATCCGTTCTCTCTGCACCTCATCGAGGCTGCCTATCTCTCGTACAACCTGAATAAGCGGCTGAACAGGGATGAGAGGGCGGCAGCAATCTCGCGCGGACACTCCGTGCCGGAAGGCTCACCGCTTTCGCCCGTGCGGGAATCAGAACCTTCCGGGCCTTATGTGTGCCCGCTGAGCGTTGACGGTAAATGCATCGCCTACGCGTACCGACCGATCCGGTGCCGTATCTACGGGGTGTTCGAAATGAGTGACGAGACTCCCCGATTCGACGCCCGTGAAGGAGAGTACATCAGAGCCGCGTTCGAAAAGATCGAGCCGGAGCACATCAGGAAGGCACTCCATGAGGCATCGCGGAGGCTCTTCTTTGCCCTCAACTCAACCTTCCTCGAGGATGAAGACCTCTTGTTCCCCATCGCGCACGTGGTGTCGGGAAAGTTCGTGCAGGACTACTTCTCGTTCCTGATGAAGAAACCGGGATAGCCTCTCTCGCCTTCAGCCCTCACTTGTGATAGCTTCGGGCGATTCCGCAAGTCCTCCGTCGCACGCTGCATTATTGTTAACGCCTCGGCTGCCAGGATCAGTGCCGTGAGCTTCTTGGACCTACTCCTCTTGGCTTGGGTCATGTCATCGACAGGTTCTTACGACCAGATACTTTCTGATCAGATGCATTAGTACGGTCGACTCCTTCTCGGTCATATGGTTCCTATTAAAGGATTCTCTTTGCCTGCCGATAATAGACATGTGACGCTGTTGCTATAGGACAGGAACGTAGAAACTCGATCCCCCTGATAATGCCATGAAGATACATGTCCCATCACTCCGGACTTTTTCAGCAAAGATTGTGGCAGCAATGCGCCGTGCCTTTCAGGAATACTGCGGACTTCCCGTGGTCTCCGTCTCGCTCAGGGCAAAGATATGTCTCTTGATCACGGTCCTCCTCGTGGTCACGATATCCGCCTTTTACTTCATCACGGTCCAAAGCATGGTGAACCATGTGCAGTATGAGATAGCCAAGCGGGCGGAATCACTCGCACGAAACATAGCCGCCTCGGCAGCATACAGCTTCAGTTCGGGAGACCTTCTCGGTCTCGATAACCTTGTCCACCAGACAAAGCACACCAACAGCGATGTGGAGTACATCCTCATTGCGAATTCGGCGATGAAGGCCATTGTCCACAGCGCCCTGGCCAAAAGCGATACACTGGTGCAGCCGGCAGAGGGTACGCTTCTCAAGAGCACGGGCGGCGGCACTATTCTGCGGGAAGTTCCTCATCAGGGCAAGACGGCCTTCGAGGTTCAGACGCCCATTGTGTTCGGTGGTAAGAGGCTCGGGTCAGTCGTAATGGTTCTCAATAAGTCGGCCCTTCTCCAAGCGGAGAAGGGCATCCGTAACACTATCCTTGCCATTTTGGCTACGGTGCTCTTTCTTGGACTTGTCGGCAGCTTCCTCCTGTCATCCTTCGTCACAAAGCCCATCGAGGAACTGTCATCAGGCGTCGAGGAGCTGAAACAGGGGGGACAGAGCCGCCCGCTGAGAATCTATAGCAGGGACGAACTCGGGCAGCTCACAGACAGCTTCAATAAAATGTCGGCGCTGATCACTGACCAGCAAGGGAGGCTTAACCAATATGCCCACGATCTGGAGGAGGCTTACGTCTCAATCGTAACGGTCGTTGCAGCGGCCATTGAAGCGCGAGACCCCTACACGCATGGTCACTCTGCCCGGGTTGCCCGCTTCTCCGTGCAGATAGGCGAGAGAATCGGCCTTGACAGTGCAGACCTCGAGGACCTCAGGATTGCCTGTCTGTTACATGACGTCGGCAAGATCAGAACCCCTGATTCCATCCTCAGGAAGTCGTCTCGCCTCAGCCCAATAGAGCAGAAGGAAATGATGCGCCACACCGAGTACGGCGCGAGCATCCTCGGCAAGTCACCATCACTGCGGAAGTACATTCCTGCTGTCAGGCATCATCATGAGTGGTTTAACGGGCAGGGATATCCCGACGGGATCAAGGGCCGGGAGATCCCTCGTTTCGCCGCTATCATGGCAGTTACCGATGCCTTCGACGCGATGACGTCCGACAGGCCATACAGAAAAGCTCTGTCTGTAGACGAGGCTCTTCAGGAACTGATCAGGTGCGCAGGGACGCAGTTCGATCCCGAGATAGCAGGACATTTCATCCAACTCCGACAGCGGTCACCCTTTCCCAGAGACAAAGCGTATGCGACGTTATGAAATCATAAGATCCTTGCTTCGGGAGGTCGTTCCGGCACTGTGCAGCCTCTTGCTCATGCTGCCACTCTCATGCGCCCACGAGAAGAAGGCTGAGATTAATCGTGATGCAATAGTGGAAAAGCAGGGAGATCTTGATCACGCTCTCGCACAGGTTCAGCAGCGCATCGCTTCTGCAATGCAACAGCCACAAAGACAGCTGCAGGCGAAGGAATTCCAGAAGGCGCTAGATGTCTATAGGTCTCTCCACGATAAGTACCCTCAGGAAAGGTCTGTGGATGACGCGTATGTGCGCGCTATCGAAGACGTCAAACGGCTGGCTGACAGGGCCTTTGACAGCGAGGATCATGCGAGGGCAGGGACAATTTACGCACTCCTTTTGAAGAACTATCCCTCTTTCAAGCCCTTCATCGGCACCCTCTCGTTCGACAGGGCTTCTATCGAGGCCCGGATTGCTGAGTGCAGATCGTGTCTCTACCGGAAAGGCCTGGAACGTTACAGGGAGAACAATATATCAGGTGCAATCGGTATCTGGGAGAGTATCCTGTCCTTTGACCCGCGCAATGAGGAAACAAAAAAAGCCGTTGCCACCTCTAAGGCCCAACTCCGGAACCTGCGAGACGTTAAGTAGGAATTCCAGCTTCAGAGTCGTCATCCGCGGTGTACGACATCTACTCCAGGGGGAAACACGTGCAATCAGGTCAAGATGTCAATTGCGGGGGGTAGGAGGTGCACCCTTAGTATCATTCTCTGAAGGAGAGACGGAAGCGGACTATTTTTTCGCGGCGGTCTTCGCGGGCATGGCGCAGGTCACCACGCGATAGCACCTGAGGCATCTGCTCGCCTCGGCCATCGCCTCCGAATCTGTGTAACCGTGGTCAACCTCACGGAAATCGTGTCTCCGCTCCAGGGGCGGTTCGTGCCTGAAAGGCGTGCGTTCAGTTCCGCCGGGATGCGCGATCTTCTCAGCCGGATCGAATACCTTGAAGTGCCCGAGGAATCGTACATCAGCGAGCTCATCGAGAGGCCCCGTGCTTCCCTCGCCGAGGTACCGGTCGATGGCGAGTGCCACGAGCCTGCCGTGAGCACAGGCCCGGATGAGCACGTCCGGTCCTGTCACGCAGTCCCCCCCCGCATAGACGCCTTTCCGCTTGGTCATGAGATTTTCGTCCACCACAATGGCGCCCTTCCTGGTGACCTCCACGCCGGGAAGATTACACATGCAGTTGAAGTCGCCCTCCTGCCCGATAGCGGGGACGATGACGTCACACTCGATGACGAACTCGGACCCGGGAACGACGACCGGCTTTCGTCTTCCTGATGCATCGGGCTCGCCCAGTTCCATCCTGAGGCACTCGAGACCTGTCACCCTGCCATTGTCACCGATGATCCGCTTGGGTGCGATGAGGAAGTGAAGCTGCACACCCTCAGCCTCTGCATCGTCAACCTCCACTGAATCAGCAGGCATCTCCTTGCGGGATCGGCGGTACACCAGGTGCGATTCTTCGAACCCCACCCGGAAGGCAGTCCTCACGCAGTCTATCGCAACATTCCCGCCGCCGACGACAACGATCTTCTTGCCCTTTGGCACCTCGTCGAGGAGACCCTGATTGATATACCGCAGGAAATAAACCCCGGGGATGTAGCCCGCATAGTTCTTCTCTTCGCCCTCCACGTCAAGCTTCTTGTGGCAGTGACAGCCCATCCCGATGAAGATCGCCTCGAAGCCGTCACGTTCTAAGTCTTCGAGCGTGAAGTGCGGTCCCAGAGCCCTCCCGTAGATGATGTCGACCCCAAGATCTTCTATGGCCTTCACCTCGTGCTGCACGATCTCCCTCGGGAGGCGATAGTCAGGTATGCCCACTGCCGCCATACCGCCCGGTTCTGAGAGCATCTCGAAGATGGTCACTTTGTAGTCTCTCTTCGCCAAATGATAGGCACAGGTGAGCCCCGACGGGCCGGCGCCTACGATAGCCACTTTCCTGCTCGCTCCCCTCCGTGGGTCTTCAGGGTCCGCAGCGGCAGCTTCGATCGCCGGACGGAGAACCGCCGCCTCCGGGTGACGGAGTGCATGGTCGGCGATGAACCGCTTGAGATGCTTGATCTGGATCGAGCCGTCGATCAGGCCCCTCCTGCAGTTCGACTCGCAGGGCCGCACGCAGACCCTTCCGACGATCCCCGGCAGCGGCAGCCGCGAAGTCACGACATCGAGGGACTCCCTGAACCTTCCGAGCCTGATCTCTTCCACGTACTTCGGGATATCGAGGTGAATGGGGCACGCCTGCATGCACGGCGCGGTGAGTATCGAGTGAAAGATATGACGGCTCTTCCGAGTCTTCTTACGCCTGAGCGCAGCCTTGAATGTCCTTCCGGACTCTTCGAGCAGACGCAGGAACACCTTGGGAGACCTCTTCCCGATATCGCACATCGAGGCCTGAGAAATGACCTCGGAGAGGACCTTGATGTCTTCGAGGTCCTGTGCAGATCCCCGGCCGTCCCTCAGCCTCTCGAACGCCTCCGCAAGAATTCGTGTACCGGTCCTGCAGGGGATGCACTGGCCGCAGGACCGCTCCTGAACGGCCCGCGCATACTCTGCGCAGAGGCCGACAAGGTCCACAGATTGGTCAAAGACCTGCACGCCGCCCCATCCGATGATGGCTGCCACGTCCTTGCCGCCGTATGCAAGACGAGTCACAGGCGCTCCCCAGGCCTCATTCCAGCGAATAGATATCTTTTCTGACATCCCTGCCACAGTGTTCCCGGCCTAATAGAGAAAGCGGCCCGTCAGCGCAACCGCATAGTAGCTGCGGCTGCAGTCCGGACAGACATTCCTGAAGCCAGACCGCTGCGTCTCGTCCATCCGTGCGAGCACGGTATCGATGAACTTCCGTGTGGCATGCGGTCTGCCACACATCGTGCATTCCTCGAGGGCAATCGTGTTGGCCACATTCCCGTAGAGAACTATTCTCCTTTCCAATCCGCGGTCCTCCAGTTGTATGGCCTCGACGGGACAGATGTTGGCGCAGGTGCCACAACCGACGCAGGCCTCAGGGTCCAGCGCGATTGACCCCGCGACGACCTGCCTGTTCCCTTTCTTCCCTTCAAAGGAAAGCGCCGATACTCCGATACTGTCACGGCAGACCCTTACGCAGAGCCCGCAGAGCACGCAAGGGTCGCCACCGGCAACCTGGAACCTGGAAGACTCGACACCGTAACTCTTCGCCAGGCTCACGAGAGGCTCCGTGACATCGGTGCTCGCGAGGAGCAACTCGAGCAGTGTCCTTCTGATCGTTACGATGAGAGGCGTTGCGGTCTCCACGGCAAGCCCCTCTGAAACAGGGAGCGTGCACGAGGGCACGACGGTCCGCGGCAGACGAGGCCCTTCTACCTCCACAACGCAGAGCCTGCACACACCGTAGGGACCCAACGGCTTGAGATAGCAGAGGGTAGGTATCTCAATCCCCGACTCCCGGGCAGCGTCGAGGACGGTCAACCCCTTCTGAACTTCAATTTCCTTATCGTCTATTGTCAGCCTTATCATACCTTAACCTTCATAGTTGCCCTGACGCCGCAAAGCAGAACATTCATCTGCGGGGCAGAGATGTCGAAAAGACTTTGTGAGCGATACCTTGTTCATCTCCAGGCCGCCCTGTACGGGAACTCTTCAAACCTCACTTGCGATGGCCCAAGAAGTCCGGACTCTGAATCATATTTCATCGCATTCATAAAGGCTTTGAGGCGCTCTGCCGTGCCATGCAACTGTCAACGCCCCACACCGAAACGCCTGGGCCAGAGCGGAGGCGGCGGAAGGGCATTTCGACTTCAATACGGCAGTTTCTCGCCGACCTGTCCAGCGAACTGCTCCCGCTTCATCCTCGACGCCTCGTCGGGTGAGACCCACCGAAGCGCGTTCGTTGTGCAGCCTGTCACACACGCCGGCTGCAAACCCTCGTCGATCCTGTGTCTGCAGTAATCGCACTTGAACGCCTTGCCTGCCTCCTTGTTCCACTGGGGCACGCCCCACGGACATGCGGTGATGCACGATTTGCAGCCCACACACAAAGAGCCGTCGACAAAGACGATACCGTCCTTCGATCTCTTTTGCATCGCTCCGGTGGGACAGGCGGAAACACACCACGGCGTTTCACAGTGGAAGCAGGGCATGAAAATGAAGTTCATCCTCGGCACGTTGTCGATGACCCTCGGTCCCACAGGGACAATGAGCCCGAAACGAGGACCTACCGGCACGTCGTTCTCTGTCTTACAGTGCACCTCACACGCCCGGCATCCGATGCACCTCTTCTGGTCCTGGTATATGTAGTAGATGCTCATCTCATATCCTCCGTCGCCCTACCCTGAGCGCTTCACCGTGACGATGCACTCGGTCATGGGGCAATTGCCGCCCACACCCACCTTCAGGAGTCCCTTCTGCAGCCTGACATCACTCGCACCCTTGCCGTAAGATCTGCTCCGCAGCGGCACCGAGTCGCCAAAGCCATGAATCATGAAGACCGCCTCGGGATGGATATGGTCGGTGAGCTTTGCCTTTATCTTCTGCGTGACGCCGTCCGAGGACACCTCCACCAGGTCGCCGTCATTGATCCCGAGCTCCTTGGCCTGCCCGCTGTTGATCCAGAGGTGGTTTTCCGCCACTATCTCGTTCAGGAGCGGGTTGTTCGCCGTCGTGCGCCCCTGGGTGTGCACAGCGACCTTGCTCGACACAAGCCTGAAGCTGCCCTGCCCGGGACTTACGGGGCTTTCATACTGGGCGAAGGAGGGTATGCCGTTCTTCTCGAGCTTCTCGGAGATGATCTCGAGCTTGCCAGACGGGGTATTGAACTTGAGACCGTCCCTCCTGTCCAGCCATATGGGGTCCTTGGCGACTCCGACGACGCCCTTCTTGTCGAAGTCCTCCAGCGTGATCCCCGTCCCCTCGAGCTGCCAGGCGACCAACTCCTCGGGGGAATTGTACGGGAAATACTGCCCCACACCAAGGCGATCGGCGAGGGCCTTGAATATGTATGCTCTGGGCCTGCTGTCAAACCTCGGCTCCACGGCCTTCCTCCTGAGGCCGAGTCCTGGCTTCAGGCCGTTCCGCGCAAAGACATGGTCCGTTCTCTCGAGATACGTAGACTCAGGCAGGATGACGTCGGAGAACCATCCGGTCTCGCTGTAGTTCACGTCTATCGAGACGAGCAGATCGAGCTTCCTGAGGGCCTCCCTGAGGAAATCAGGGTCTGGCAGCGAGGCGAGGGGATCATGCCTCATCACGATATAAGCCTTAATAGGATATGGCTCGCCGCTGTTGATCGCGTGTGGGATCATCTGCGCCAGGCCCCACTGAGCGCCGAGATGTGGATACTTCGTCCCGCAGCCGTCGAAACGCTCGCCCTTTGGTTTGGGAACCTGCGACTGGAGCATCCTGAGCTTCACGCCGACATCAGCCGGCGTCTTGTTGATGGTGATTCCACCCTTCGCCTCGTAGCTCCCCATAAGGGCATTGAGGCTGTATATCGCGCGGCGGAGGTAAAAATCGTTGCTCTGCCATGCCGTCATCCAGCCCGGGTGAAATACCACGGCAGGCTTTGCCTCGCTCGCATCATAGGCGATCCTGACGATCTCCTTGGCGGGTATCCCCGTCTCCTTCTCCGCCCACGCCGGCGTGTAGGGCACCACGAACTTCTTCAGGTCCTCCAGCCCGACCACCCACCGCCTCGCGTAGTCTGCGTCGTACAGGTTTTCATTGAGCACCACGTTGAGAAGGGCAAGGTTGAGCGCATAGTCCGTGCCGGGGCGTATTATGAAGAACTTGTGCGCCTTCGACGCTGTATAGTTCCACCGCACGTCGATATAGATGAGCTTTCCTCCCGCCTCGAGCATGTCGATCACGTTCTTCGCCTCGCCAGTCCCGATGGATTCCAGGAGATTGCGGCCGTACACGACCATGTACTTGCAGTTCTTGTAGTCATAGCCGACGCTGTTACGCGCATACCCCGCAACGGACATATGAGCGTTATGCACACTGTTTGAGCAGGACGCATGATGGTTCACGTAATTCGGGGAACCTATGGCGGCGAGGAAGGTCTTCTGAAAATCGGTGATCGGACCGCCCCTGTCGCTCAGGATCACGCTCTGGGCTCCATGGGTGTCGATCACCTTTCTGAGCTTGTCGGCTACGAAGTCGAGGGCCTCGTCCCATGTCGCCTTCCTCCACATGCCCGAGCCCCTTTCCCCGTCCCGGATCAGCGGATGCTGGGGACGCTCCGAATCCGCCTCGAATGCTTTCCCTGCCGCTCCCCTCGGGCAGAGGTACTGCCCTCCCAACACATGGGGGTTCCCCCAGATGTGCCGGACCGCGCTGTTCTCGGTCTCCACCATGATCGGACACCTCACGGTACACATGGCGCAGACACTGTATACTCTTTCTCTCATTCTCATTCCTCCAGCACTTGCTGCAATTGGTTCTTGTGTACTGGCAAAGCTCACGAACGGGTAATCCAAGCCCTACTTTACCACAAACCGACGAACGAAAAAATGCCGATCTCGAAAGGGAGAACCCACATGAGACGGTCGGTCCCGTTGCACTCCCCTCACGAGAGAAAGGCAGGTGGGGTGAGCGACAGACTCACCCCATATGCCACCAAATCCGGCACTAGAACACGCCGAGCAGCTGGAAGGCGAGTATGAGCAAGCCCACGACCGCCACCCTCTTCACCCAGAGCGGGCTGATTCTCTTCGCAATCTGTGGCGCAACGAAACCCGCGACGATTGCCGGGATGAACATGATGAGAAAGAACGTGAGGTCGAAGTTGCCGAACTGATAGTGGCGCATGGTTCCCATCAGCGTGTTGAAGAAAATCGCGAGAAGCGAGCTTCCCACCACGAGATACATCGGAAGGCCGAGACCCACTGCCATGAGCGGCGTCATGAAAGGTCCGCCTCCGAACCCGAACATCGAAGACACAATGGCGATCAGAAAGCCGCCGATGCAGCCCAGAATGACGTTGACTTTAAATTCCTGTCCCCAGAATTCGACTTTCATGTATGTGCACCCCCTTATCCCTGCTTTGCCTTTGCAGATTCTTCCGCACGCTTCTTGAACTCCTTCAGAATGGCTGCTTCACGCTTGTTCTTCGCGATATAGCCCGGCGTGGTCTGCCAGAACATGAGTGCCGCGAGGACCACAAGTATCCATCCGAAGACGAACTTGTACTGGTCTAAGGTGACGAGTTCCGTCAGCTTAGGCCCGATAAAACCTCCTGCGAGCATCGCAAGACCGATGGTGACTCCAAGCTTCCAGTTGATAAACTTGATCTTCGAGTAGTTGTAAATGCCGCTGCCCTGAGAGAAGAGCACCGTGGGCATAACCGTGCCTGCAACTACTGTATGGGGCAGTGGCCAGATCGACACAAGGAGAGGATTAAGAATGAATCCGCCCCCCGCGCCCATGAGCACGCCGAAAGTCGTCACCGCGAAGGCTAAGAGCGCAGGCCAGATCATATTAATGCTCGTCCCGGCGTTGCTCAGATACAACGTCGGAAACGCAATCCTGTTTTCGAACACGACGGGCTGGCTCTTGACGCCCTTGTCGACATGAGCGACCATGTTGTACTTGCCCGGAGCCAGACCTTCGCGGATTTTGATAACCGCCTTGTAGGTGCCGTCCGGAGCGACCTCGACATCCGCACCGAGCACCTTGCTGATATCGCGAAAGCGCGCCTTGAGCAGCTGCATGGACCGCCTCCGATTTTCCTTATCATCCATTTGCGGGAGAAGGTCACCCCTCGAACCGACAATGCTTCCAATCAGAGATGCCTGGTAACGCTCGATCTTTATCTTGGCGGGAGCTGAGTACGCAATGTCCGCCCCCATGTCCTTGAGCGCCTTGGACACGCTCCATTTTCTGCCCTCCTTCTTGTTCTTCTCGAAATTCTCGAGCTGTTCCTTCGGAGCGAAGAGCTTGTAGTACGCGGGCATTTCCTCCGTCATATACAGTATATAGGGTCTATTCCCGGTGTCTTTGTCCACATCAGCATCAAATCGGGAGGCCCTCACCTTGTCGTCGGACCACACCTCCAGGTACACCGGCTTTCCTACCGGTGCGGTGCCTGTGACGGTAATCGTTCCTCCGTTGCTCAGTTCTGACTTGTCGATCTGGATCGTCGGAGGGGTGGACTCACCTTCTGCCCTCTGCTCCGCTTTTCCCTCTGCCTTCGGGGCCTCAACCGGCTTCTGTGCAAAGGCACCGTTCTGATACATCATGAAGAGTGTGGCACACACGGCGATGGCCACTGCCACCCAGTAACGCTTCATATCCATCCTCCTCCTGATACGTCGATAACCTACACCGCGAACGCGGCGCACTCCGATAGCTATATTCTTGTGGCGCGCAGGCCCGTGCAATGGAAGCAAGAGCAGTACCAACAGCCGTGCACCTCGGTCTCAGCCCCTTTTGCCTGCAAACTAAACATTTTCAGCGTGTAGCCTTCGTCACGAATGGATTTCTCTGTCCCGTATGGGACACACAGGTCTTCAATATTGTCCGGATTGGGACAACGCTCAACTCACCGTAACCTCACCTGGTACTGTATCTAAAACAATGTATGGGCAGGCAGCGCTGTTGTCCCGACGTTGCCGGTGCACACCATTTGTGGTAGAGTGTTACATAACTTACCATTGCACAAATCAGGATGCATCGACTGGCAACTCGGCGAGGAGGTTATATGAACGAAATGCTGGAGACGATACGGCAGAGGCGTTCGGTGAGGTCATACCGGCAGGAGGCGGTCCCTCGTGAACTGATCGAGACGGTGATCGCCGCAGGCAATCACGCGCCTTCGGCGATGAACTCCCAGCCCTGGAGATTCGTGGTAGTGGAGGAGACGGGATTCAGGAAGAAGCTCCTCGCAGCCGCCCTCCCGGGGGCGAGGACCTTCTTCGAATCCATCAGAAACGCAGACCCTGAAAGATACGAGGCGATCCGCAGGAGACTCGAAGAGACCGAAGATCCCATCTATTACTCTGCGCCGGCGATCATCTTCGTCATAGGAAATGGAAGGTACGCAGATCACTCCTGCCCGCTCGCATGCCAGAACATAATGCTCGCGGCCCACTCCCTCGGCCTCGGCACCTGCTGGGTCGGTCTCGGAGCGATGATTACCGGTGATCCCGAAATCGCCAAGGCTCTAGAACTGAAGGAAGACGAGAAGATTTTCGGGCCGATATTGCTCGGGTACCCTGCGCAGATTCCAAATGCCCCCGCAAAGAAGGGCGCCGTGATCAGATGGATATAACGCCACGCGGGCAGTGAATTCGAGGACACGTGATTCTGAATTAGATCTGACCGCATCCAGAAAGGAATGGAGGCGCGCCGGCCTGCCGCACAATGCAACGGCGGAATAGCCTTAACCTTGCAAGACAGAACATTTGTCGGCAGGGCAGAGATCCCGAAAAGACTTTATGAGCGATACCTTGTTCTTCTCCAGACCACCGTGCAAAGGAACTTTTCACACCACACTTGTCGTGGAATCGAGAAGACCGGACTCTGAATCATATTTCATCGCATTGATGAAGGCTTTGAGGTGTTCTGTCCTGACGTTCTATGCAACTGTCAGGCAAAGCGATCGGTGCTGAGGAGGAAGAATGAGCTTTTTTGCGTTCATCGGGTTCATAGTGTGGGTCCTGCTGATGGTATTGATATTCAGAAAGGCCGGGTACTCGGGCCTTCAGATCGTCCTGCTTTTCATCCCCGTGGTCAACGTGGCGGCATTCATCTGGTTCGCCCTCACCGAGTGGCCGATCCAGAAGGAGTTAAGGGCATTGAAGGAGGGAAACCGCCAAACACACGACTCTGCAGGGCCTCTTATCCCCGACAAATAGGGGTAAGCGGTTTATTCGCCACAGCCCTCAAGGCCCTCCCTCGCTGTCTGCGCCGTCGCCGGGCAGGAGGCCGTGGTGCTTCATCTTCGTTCTGAGTTGCTTCCGGGAAATGCCGAGGGCTTGAGCAGCCCTGGTCTGGTTCCACGATGTCTTCTCAAGTGACCTGAGGATCAGCATCTTCTCAGTTTCCATGAGATTGAGTTCCCCCACGCTGTGAGCAGATGGAATGCGGATTTCCCGCAGCGCCCGTGGCAGGTACCTGACACCGATCACGTCTGTGGGACAGAGGACGACCGCGCGCTCGATCACATTCTCGAGTTCCCTCACGTTTCCCGGCCAGTCATGCTCCATGAGAGACTCCATCACCTCGGTGTCCAGAGAAACGACTGTCTTGTTGTTAGCTACGCTGAACTTGTTGAGAAAGTGGGCTGCCAGCAGGGGGATGTCATCTTTCCGCTCTCTCATCGGAGGTATGTGCATGGTCACAACGTTGATCCGATAGAAAAGGTCTTCCCTGAAATTTCCCTTTCTCACCTCGGCATCGAGATCCCTGTTCGTCGCCGCGATGATCCTGACGTCAACCTTGACCCGCGCACTCCCTCCCACCCGGAGGATCTCTCGTTCCTGCAGGAAGCGGAGAAACTTCTTCTGAATCGATGGCGAGAGTTCACCGATCTCGTCGAGAAAGAGCGTGCCGCCCTTCGCAAGCTCGATCTGGCCGAGCTTGCGCTCATGGGCTCCTGTGAAAGCGCCCTTCTCGTGGCCGAACAGCTCACTCTCCAGGAGTTCTCCCGGCAGCGTGGCACAGTCTATCGGAATGAACGGCGCCGCGGCCCTCGGCGATTCATAGTGGACAGCCCGTGCCACGAGTTCCTTTCCTGTGCCGCTCTCCCCGACAATGAGAACGCTGGATGTGCTCTTCGCTACCGTCTCGATCAATGTGAAGACATCCTGCATCGGGCGGCTCTTTCCGACGATGTTCCTGAAGCTATACCGCTCCTTTAACTGAGACCTCAGTGCCCTGTTCTCAGTGACGAGACGGTGCTTCTCCACCGCCTCCCTCGTCACGGTGAGGAGTTCCTCTGGGTTCACTGGTTTCGTGAGATAGCTGACGGCGCCCCGGCGCATGGCGTCTACCGCCTTCTCGATCGTGCCGAAGGCGGTGAGCATGACTACAGGGACCTCGGACCCCCTCATCTTCAGCACGTCCAGAAGCTCCGCGCCGTTCATGCCGGGAAGCTTGTAATCAGAGACGATGCTGTCGACGTTCACCCGGGACGCCTTGTCAAGGGCCTCTTCGGCGCTCTTGGCCGTATACACCTCGTAGCCGCCTTTCCGGAGGATGGCTGACAACACCCTAAGGGTGTTCACCTCATCGTCCACGAGCAGTATCTTCCTTTTCTCCGGCTCCACTATCTCACCTCTTCGCCGGCAGGACAATGAGAAACTCTGTCCCCCTCCCGACCTCGCTCGTCACCGAGACATCGCCCCTGTGGTCGCGCACTATCCTCTCCACGCAGGCAAGACCGAGACCGGACCCGCGGGTCTTCGTGGTGAAAAAGGGCTTGAATATGTCCCTGACCAGCTCAGGGCTTATCCCTGTTCCCGTGTCCCGCACGGTCAGGTGAATTTTCGAGTTCGTCAAAGAGGTTGCCACAGTTACCGCTCCACCAGCGTCAGTTGCATCAAGAGCGTTCACGAGGACATTGAGGAGTGCCTGCTTGACCTGGTGATGATCGAAGCTGAAGCGGGGGATAGCCGTGTCGAGGTTCATGCTCACCTCAACGTTGCGGTCCGTGGCGTCCTGACGTATGAGATCGACGGTATCCCTCACCGTGTCGTTAAGATCAGCCATCTCAGGACAGAGGGGCGTAGGCCTCGAGTACCTGAGGAAGCTCGTAACGATCTCGTTGAGCCTCTTCGTCTCCTCCTCTATAATGCTCAGGAACTCCCTGAGCATCTCTCCCTGAAAGTTGTCCTTCAGATAGGCGGTAGCGCCTCGTATCGCGTTGAGCGGGTTCTTGATCTCGTGGGCCACCGTCATGGACATCTCCCCCAGTGCTGAGAGCTTTTCGAGCCTGCTCTTCTCTATGCTCGTCTCCTCAAGCTGTCTCATGTTCCGTTTCAGCTCGGCGATCATCTGGTTGAATACCTCAATAAGCTCGCCGATCTCATCGCCGCACGACTCTTTGTAGACTATGCACTGCCTGCATCTCGTGATCTTCTCGAAGATGTCTCGCGCCTCCCGGCCCTCACAGAGAGTGCCGGCAATCGTCCAGCACCTCTCCCTGCCGTAAGCCGGGCATTCCTTCAACTCGCAGCCGAGGGCATCGCGGCACGTGATGAGATAATCGTTCGTGATCTGCACATCGAGGTCTCCGCCCTGCACCCGCTCCATCTTTTCCTTGAGCTTCCTGACAGGCGTCGCGAGAAATTTCGCGAGACCGTACGATCCCGCCACCGCGAGGAGAACCACGCCGACCGATATGAGCAGTATGTACTTCTTCAGTCCCTTGAGGCTGTTCTCGATCGACGATTCCACCTCGCCGGCCGAGAACCCCACGAGGGACATGCCCACAATCTCGTAGCCCACCTTCACGGGTACCGCGATCTCCCTCACCGAATGCTCGGCATCCTCAAGGTTCTGTTCAAGACCCTTTCGCCAGGCAAGATCGATGTGTCCCTGGATCCGTCGAGGGAGTGACTCCCCGAGGAGTTTCCGGTCCGTATGCGCTACATATTTCATCCGCGAGTCGACTATTGCCGCGTAGGCGCATTCAGGAGCCTGCGCGGCGATTCTCACGAGCTCGTCTAGACGCAGGGGGTCCATGAGTATCAGCGGTTCGACGGCATCCTTGGAAAGGCTTCTCGCAAGGAGCAGGTGATTTCTGCCCATCTCGGCCCTCAGCGCGGAGCGCTGGTACGTGATGATCAGACCTGACACGACCACCATCGTCACGAGTATGAGCATGATCGCTGAGGCTGAGAACTTCTGGACTAGGGGAAGCTTCCTGAAGGTCTCCTTGGCTTTTCTAATACTGCGTGAGCGACCGGAATTCTCTTTCATCTGCCGGTTTGAACCCCTTGATCCTCGCCGCAGCGAGTATCTTTTCGTCGGTGAGACCTGCGAGAAGATCCT
>JBLMXV010000199.1:0-4421 GCA_050257935.1 Chloroflexota bacterium | reverse complement strand
GTCGCGGCGGTCACGCAGGCGGAGGTGAAGATGCGGGAACTGCTCGACCAGGAATCCCTCATCGAGACGGCATGGACCGAGACCTCGGAAGAGGGACACATAATGGACGTATCGATCACGGAGACCCTGAAAGAACGGACGGAGAGCCTCCAGGTGAGCCTCTTCGAAATCGTACTGACAGTCCGGTGGAACAACGGCGGAAGGGAGCGTTCACTTACCGTGAGGACACTCAAGACGGTACCCAAGCAGGTCTAGCGCATGGAGAGGACGCTGACACGAAAGCGACAGTTTCCGCGGTGTCTCGGGCCTCGCGGCCAGTGCGGGTTTACCCTCCTGGAACTAATGATCTCGGTGGTGATGATCGCGATCATCGTAGTGATTGTCGGAGGGGCGATGCGTCTCGGCTTCAGATCTGTCGAGAAGGGCGAAAGGCGTATCGAGTCCCTCGAGAGGTCCAGGATGTCTTTCACGATTTTGCAGGCACAGCTCCAGTCCCAGGTGCCGCTCACCTACGAGCAGGACGGGGAGAAGAAGTATTTGTTCCAGGGATCGAGGGATACTCTGCAGATTGCAACGAACTATTCAATATGGAGCGGGGAGAGAGGGTATGTATCGGTAAGCTACAGGGTGGAGGAAGGAGAGGGCGGGAAGAAGGCTCTCTTCGCCACAGAGAACATTGTGGGTGTCGAGAACACGGGTGACGTGAAACTCTTCGACGGCTTCGATGAGATCTACTTCGAGTACTTCTACAAGGACCCGACTGAGGAGGTGGGCACGTGGGTCGACGAGTGGAAGGAGGAGATGTCGATTCCGGAGAAGGTGCTCGTCCATCTCGTAAAAGGTGCCAAGGATCTCGCTCTCCTTGTCCCCATCAGGGTGGCAGGATCTTCCAGTGCCGTCCAGATGCAGGGGCTGCAGAAGAGGTAGGATGCGGGAAGTGTCAGAAAGGGGCATCGCCCTTCTTGTCGTCATATGGGTGCTGACTATCCTGATGGTTATCGTCTTTTCGTTTTCTTTCATGACCAGGACGGAAAGCCAGTCGACGCTGGCGTACAAGGAGGGGATGGAACGGAGGTTCCTCGCCGAAGCGGGGCTCGAGCGGGGTATCATGGAGGTCTCCTATGCGAATCTCTTCAGGAACCAGCAGGTGATTCTTGAGGGAAAGGAGGCATGGCGGACCGATGGGTCACTTTACAAGGGAGAGCTTTCATCGGGCAATTATCACGTGCGGATAACCGATGAATCTGGAAAGATAGACATAAACGCACTCACCGATGCATCTGGTATAATAGTGAAAAATCTGCTGATGAATGCCGGCGTGAAGGAAGCTGATGCCGATACGATTGTCGACTCGATCCTCGACTGGAAGGATCCGGACGACCTGCATCGTCTGAACGGTGCGGAGGACGACTACTACAGCTCGCTGCCCACTCCCTATCTCGCGAAAGACGCCAATTTCGATACCGTCGAGGAACTGATCCTCGTCAAGGGTGTAACACCCGAGATTCTCTACGGGTCCGAGTCCGGCAAGGGGATCATCGAATTCCTCACCGTGAACGGCAAGAGCCCCCGGATCAACGTACTGGCGGCCCCTCTGGAAGTCCTTGTGGCTATTCCCGGAATCACGCCGGAGGTTGCCGACGATATTATCAGCAAACGGGAGAGTATCGAGGGTCAGGCCGCCCCTGCTATCGTGCTGCCTCCCGAGAGCCTTCCCTTCGCGGCTGTTGGCGGGGTGGGGACTACGTTCACGATCGAGTCTGTGGGACGGAAGGGGACGGAGAAGGGCGGGTATGCAGTGAGGGCGACTGTCGCTATCGAACAGAACAATAAAGTGAAGTATCTCTATTACAAGAGTCCGGCAACCGTACGGGAATGAACGCAGAGATAGCCATCCGAAAGGTGACCTCTTTTGTCTCGGGTTCGACGCTCAGGATGGGGAATATCCTCGCTCCGGCCTGGAGGGTCCTCATGCTCAGTCCTGCCGATGAGGGCATCTCCGCGAAGAAATGTCTCTGTGTCTCCGTCGAGCGCGAAGGGCTCTCGATTGCGTACGGGTCGCGAGTGATGTCGAGGATCTCGGTGAATCAGGTGAGGAGATATCCCATGGAACTCTGGGTTTACCCCGAGGCCGAGGATGTCGCGTCCACAGTGTCCCTCACCGTTGCGGATCTGAAAGCCAGGAGGGCGGAGATAACCCTGTGCATCCCCAAGGCATGGGCGGTGATAGCGACGACGGAGCTTCCCGCGACGGTCAAGGAAAATCTTTCCGATGTGATCTCTTACGAGCTCGACAGGATCACGCCTTTCAGCAGTGAGGAGGCTTTCTTCGATTTCAAGGTGGTGAGCGAGGATGCTGACAAGGTAAAAGTGCTTGTGGCGGCAGCAAAGCGAAACGTCGTCGCCCCGTATCTGGAGGCACTGAAGGAAAAGGGACTGAAGGTAAGCGGACTCACAGTGTCACTCTCGAGCCTCGGGGCCCTCTGCAATTATTCTCTGAAACGTGAGGACCTTGTGTACATGGATGTCGGCAGGAACAGCTATGAGGGCGGAGCGCTTGCCGGTGGATCTCTGGTCGCGTCCTGCATGGGAACATTCGCGTCGGAAGACGACAGTGCAAGAGTCGACATTATTGCCAGAGAGGTGGGGAACCTCCTAGCGTCGGCGAATTCCGACGATGCAGCGGCCGATGTCGTCCTTGCGCTCCACGACGACGTCCGTCAACTCGGAGGGATGCTGAAAGACCATGTATCGGCGCCGGTGAGGATTCTAGGCGAAGAGACGCTTGCACTGAAGCTGCCCGGACAGGAAAAGGGCACCTCTTTCGTCGCTATCGGCGGTGTAGTGGAGGCATTGTGGCCGAAGACCAGACCCCTCAATCTCCTGAACATGGGGCACCACGAGAAGCCCCGCACTCCGAAAATCCTCACAATTATCCTCCTTCTCGGGATCGTCGCGCTGCTTGTGCTTTACTCCGTTGCGCCGGTCCGCATTGAAGACAAGAGACTGGAGGAGATCAACCGTCAGATTAGCGCGAGGAAGGAAGAGGTGAAGAAGGTCGAGGCATTGAAAAAAGACATAGAGACCCTGTCCGCGGAGGTGAAGACGATTGACACATTCAAGGACAGCAAGCCTATGGCGCTCATGATGCTCAGAGAGCTCACTACCATCCTCCCCAAGTCGGCGTGGCTCACACGGGTGAGGCTGGCTGAAACGACCGTCGAAATCGAGGGATACGCGGCGACAGCGACCGAACTCCTGCCGAAGATCGAGACTTCAAAGTATTTCAGCAAGGTCGAATTCGCCTCTCCCACGTTCCGGGATGCCCGTCTGAACTCGGAGCGGTTCATCATCAAGGCGGAGATAGAAGGAGCGAAGAAGCCCGAGCCGGAGAAAGGAAAAGGGGAGGCACAGAAGGTTGAAAAGAAATAGACTCCTGATCGTTCTTGTTCCCCTGATGGTTGTCCTGTGCTCGATCGTGGCTTATGAGTACGGGTACCTGAGGATACAGGAAGAGATGAGCAGCATCAAAGATGAGCAGACGGTCAAGAAGAAGACCCTCGAGAAATACGTCTCGCTGATCGCCGAGAAGCCCTCCCTGGAGCAGAAACTGGCGTCTCTGACGGAACAGCGGAAGGCCGAGGAATCAAAGCTCATCATCGGCGAAACACAGGCTCTCGGGGCTGCACAACTCCAGGAGATCGTGAAGGGGATTATCACTTCGCGGGGCGGCACGATTTCGAGCGAGCGTGTCGGCAAGGCTGAGGAACTCGGCAAGTTCAAGATGATCACCGTGAGCATCGATACGGTTCTTCCGGATATCCGGGTGCTGGGAGACGTGCTCTACTCGATCGAGACGAGAACACCCCATCTCCTGGTGAAGGAGATGGACGCACGGGTGAGGAACTTCAGGGAGCCGAAGGAACTGATGGTAAAGTTTGACGTAGTTGCGCTTTACGGGGGGAAGTAACCATGAGGCTGACCCCTATCCTGAGGAACATCAATGTGATGAATGTGCTGCTCCTCTCTGCACTTTTCCTCTTCTCCGGCTTCATACTGCTGCCGCTGATCGAGACTGACATCCAGTTCACCCCTCCTGCGGCCAAGAAGAGCCCGGCAGAGGAGGGGGAGGAGAAGCCGGCTGATGCGGCAGCGCAGGTTCTCTCTCCTGTGGAGTTCGCATCCATCTCTGAGCAGAATCTCTTTCACCCGGAGAGAATAATACCGCCTGAGAAAAAAGAAGCTGCTCCCCTTCCCAAGCCCGAGTTCGTGCTTTACGGGACGCTCGTGACAGAGGACGTGCAGATGGCCTTCATGGAGGACAAGAAGGCGCCTTACAGCACACCCGGGAGGGGTCCGCGCCAGACCGCCGTGAGGCTGGGCCAGGCAGTCAGCGGCTTTGTGCTCAAAGAGGTGGGCAC
>JBLMXV010000198.1:0-15107 GCA_050257935.1 Chloroflexota bacterium | reverse complement strand
CCGAGTTCAGGGACACCGATACGGGAGAACACATATCGAGGATCTCGCTCTTTGCCGGGAAGATCGCCGAGGCTCTCGGCATGCCGCAGCACTACGTCGAAATGATCCGCTCCGCCAGTCCGCTACACGACATAGGAAAGATCGGCATCCCTGACAACATCCTTCTCAAGGCGGGGCCGCTCACCTACGATGAGTTCGAGATCATGAAAGGACACACGCTGATAGGCGAGAAAATGCTCGGGGGCTCACTTCATCCCACGATACAGATGGCCGCCTCGATTGCGCTCAATCACCATGAGAGGTGGGACGGTTCAGGATATCCGAATGGCCTGAAAGGCGACGAAATCCCGCTAGAGGGGCGCATACTCATCATCTGCGATCAGTACGATGCCCTTCGCAGCAAGCGGCCATACAAAGCGCCTTTCTCGCACGAAGAGGTACGCAGAATCCTCACTGTAGGGGACGGCAGAACCATGCCTGGACACTTCGATCCTGCCGTCCTCGCCGCCTTCAAGGACCTTGCTCCGATCTTCGGCGAGATCTTCAGCACTCACCAGGACTAGCGCACACATTTCACAGATCAAAGCGATCTGGCTTCAAACCGCCTCCGCCCCTTACCCCGTCTCGTCTATTTCCTCTGTTCAAAATTCTTTACGAACTCAGCGATATGCAAGCCGAGGTAGACACATTTCACGTTGTTCATGCAGTCATCGGCATCCTTCTTGTCGAGATAGGTGGTGAGTTCGTGCGTATCCTTCTTGAGAATGACAACCCAAGCGTTCTTTCCCTCGTCGAACCTCAGTCCAATAGAGATCCCGTGCTTCCTGATGTCCGGATACATCTCGAGGATCTTGTCTTCCAGTGCCACCTGCGTGTAGCCCATATATGCCTCCTTTTGCCCGTTGCCCGGACGTCTCTGCGCCGTTGCCTGCTCAACCTGTCATACGTTGATGATGCACCGGCTTGCGCCGCGTCGGCCGTCAGGCTATTAAATTTCAGATCATCGTTGATTGTCAAGATAATTTTCCTTCTGCTAGAATATCGTGTAAGGAGAGTTCGATAAAGACTGTCCACGGACACATAGCGGGGCTGAAGAAGACTGCTGTCCAAGCGTTGGAGCGTATCTACCGGAGACGCACTCCCACGGACAGGGTGATATCCCATGATCTCGCTCGCTATCTGACCGAACTGTCCTCACAGACCGGAAAGCAGTTAGGTGTACTCATCTCGCGCGAAGGTGTCATCACCCATGTGATCCTCGGCGATGCGAAAGGCCTTCTCATTCCCGCTCTGGATGACTATCCACTCGGACGTAAGCCTCTGCGCGGCCTCAGATTCGTCCACACTCACCTTCGCAGTGAACCGCTGAATGATGAAGACATCACGGATCTCTCGCTCCTCAGGTTCGATCTCATCGCCGCGATCACAATCCGCGACGGCCTCCCCCACACAATTCACCTTGCACATCTGATGCCATACGGTTCCCAAAGAAGGTACGATCTCATCTCCTCAGACTTCTACCAGCTAGACTTCAATTTTCGGCAATTCATCGAATCCCTGGAAGAGGAGATGGACAGGCACAGGGTTTTCGATCGCAACGACGGGAGGGAAAGGGCGCTCCTTGTGAGCGCATCGACCAAGCCGAAGCCATTCCTTGAGGATTCAATGGAGGAACTGAAAGAGCTCGCGATGTCCAGTGATGTCACCGTGCTGGGCACCGTCATTCAGCGACTCAAAGAGGTGAACCCCACGCACCTCCTGGGAGAGGGCAAACTCAAGGAGCTTGTGATCGACGCCTTCGATAAAGGTGCGACTCTCCTCATCTTCGACCAGGACCTCACCCCTTCACAGATGCGGGCCATCGCAGAATCGACGGAACTGAAGGTAATAGACCGGTCCCAGCTCATACTCGACATTTTCGCGAGGAGAGCTCACAGCCGTGACGGCAAAGTCCAGGTGGAGCTCGCGCAGCTCAAATATACGCTGCCCAGGCTCACGGGCAAAGGGACCGCGATGTCGCGGCTTATGGGAGGAATCGGCGGAAGGGGACCAGGCGAGATGAAGCTCGAGATCGACCGCCGCCGCATCCGCGACAGGATAGCGCACCTCGAGCGCGAACTGCAGGTCTTGAGCGAGGCGAGGAGGCAGAGGAAGCACAGGCGTGTCTCCACAGGGATACCGATCGTGTCGATCATCGGCTACACAAACGCCGGCAAGTCGACCCTCCTGAATGCTCTCACCAAGAGCACCACCTTCGTAGAGGACAAGATGTTCGCGACCCTTGACACTGCAAGCAGGAGACTGCGTTTTCCCAAGGAACGCGAGGTGATCGTCACCGACACCGTCGGGTTCATCAGGGACCTCCCCCGTGACCTTATTGCCGCGTTCAAGGCAACACTCGAGGAACTGGAGGACGCCGATCTGCTGCTCCACATCATCGACATCGCGAACCCCCGCTTCGAGCAGCACATCGCCTCGGTGGAGACCATACTTAACGACCTGAACCTCCTCGGAACACCGAGAATACTCGTATTCAACAAGGCTGACCTGGTCACGCCCCAAGAGGCATCCTATCTCACTGCAAGGCACGAGGCAGTTGCAGTGTCGGCCATGGACCCGCGCACCTTCAGTGCTCTTCTCGGGGCGATCGAACATCACCTCTGGGACTCCAGGAACCACCAGACCCCCGAATTGGCAGCAAGCGGCGACTGAGTCGTCTGTCGCTGACACCGGCACTCTCGCTCTCGAACCCTCTGCTCTGATGCTGCCGCAACTACCTGAATAATCCCAGCTATGCCCTTTCCACTCAGCAGCGGCTCTGTGGTACACTTAATACAACCCGAATCCAGCCGTAAGGGGATGCCGGATCGAGCGACTTCGGTAGTCCCCGTTATCGTTCTTGGCGAAACGGAGCGGCCGCAGCCGCTGGTGTCTGAACCCGAAGGGTGAGTTCAGCGGCTGCAGCGAAGTGAGCCGTAGAACGGCGGCAGAGTGCTGCCGGAGCGCGAGACGGCGTCTCCTTACCGCACGCGTACCACTGGATCTTGGGAACAAATAAATACGTGAAGGTCGAACACAATGGAATGTATACCACGATGGATCGCATGGGAGATCACGAGACGATGTAACCTCAAGTGCGTGCACTGCCGCTCTTCATCCGAGATGGTGGTGAGCGAGCACCCCGACTTGAGCATTGATGAGGCGTTCCGCATCCTCGACGACATTGCGAGCTATGCGACTCCGGTGATCGTCCTCAGCGGCGGTGAGCCCCTCCTGAGGGCGGACGTGTTCGACATAGCCCGCTACGGCACGGAAAAAGGCCTTCGCATGTGCCTCGCCACGAACGGGACCCTCGTGACGGAGGACACATGCGCGAAGATACGCGAGTCAGGCATCAGGATCGTCTCTCTCAGCCTCGACGGTTCGACCGCCGAGGTGCATGACAATTTCAGGAACCAGAAAGGCGCCTTCGAGGGCACCCTGCGGGCCGCCCGGCTCTTCAGAGACCATGGCATCGAGTTCATCATCAACTCGTCATTCACCAAGAGGAACCAGGAAGAGATCCAGAAGGTTTACAGGCTCGCGAAAGAAATCGGCGCCACGGCGTGGTACATGTTCATGATCGTGCCCACCGGCAGAGGGGAAGAGATCATGAGCGAGCTCATTTCGAAGGAGGATTACGAAGACATATTGGACTGGCATTACCAGATGGAGAAGGGGGAAGACGACCTGCTCGTGAGGCCCACCTGCGCGCCTCATTACTACCGCATAGTCCTCCAGAAGGCAAAGGAAGAGGGCAGTATGTTCAAGAGGCGCACCCTGAAGTTCTCCACGGGCGGTTCAAAGGGATGTATCGCCGGACAGGTGATATGCCTCATCGACGTGGACGGCAACGTCCTGCCCTGCAGCTATTTCCCCCGTTCCGCAGGGAACGTCCGGGAACGGTCATTCAAAGACATATGGGAACACTCCGATCTCTTCAAGGAACTGAGGGACTTCTCCAAATACAAGGGGAGGTGCGGTTCCTGCGAATTCGTGAATGTCTGCGGAGGCTGCAGAGCGCGGGCTTACTCGGTCCATGGCGACTACCTCGAAGAGGAGCCCTTCTGCACCTACAAGCCTGCGAGGCTGAAGAGGAAGGAGGCGGCGGCGAAATGAACGACACCTTTCTCAAGGCGTGCAGGGGGGAGGAGACGCCGTATACCCCCGTCTGGATCATGAGACAGGCGGGACGCTATCTGCCGGAATACCAGAAAGTGAGGGCGAAGGTGGATTTCCTCACCCTGTGTAAAACCCCTGAACTCGCTGCTGAGGTGACCCTCCAGCCTGTCGAGATCCTTAAAGTGGACGCAGCGATCCTCTTCTCCGACATCCTCATCCCTCTTGAACCGATGGGGATGAAACTAGAGTTCTCGGAATCGAAAGGGCCCGTGCTCCATGACCCGTTGCGCACCGATTCGGCGGTGGCCCGCCTGCGGTCCATCGTCCCCGAGGAGGATGTCCCCTTCGTCATCGAGGCAGTGAAACTTCTCGTGAAGAGGCTCTCCGTGCCGCTGATCGGCTTTTCCGGAGCCCCTTTCACCCTTGCCACGTACATGATAGAAGGGGGCAGCTCGAGGAATTTTATCCACACCAAGGGCATGATGTACCGGAGACCCGCCCTCTTCTCGCAACTTATGGACAAGATCACCGAGACCGTCATACGGTACCTGCAGGCCCAGGTGGATGCTGGCGCACAGGCGATCCAGGTCTTCGACTCCTGGGCTGGTGCCCTCTCACCAGCTGACTTCACGACACTTGCCTTGCCGTGGGTCCGGAAAATCATCACTGCATTCAAAGGAAAACTCCCGGTGATATACTTTGCGTTCAACGGAAGCGCGATGCTGAAACAGGTGAGGACCGCCGGTGCTGATGTCTTCGGCCTTGACTGGCGCATCGACATGGCAGACGCGGTACAGGCTCTCGGCAAGGATGTCGCGGTCCAGGGCAATATGGATCCGTGCCTCCTCTTCGGCACAAGGGACCTCATCAGGGAGAGGGCTTCACAGATCCTTTCAGGCGCCGGGGAAGCAAAAGGGCACATCTTCAATCTCGGCCACGGCATACTCCCGGAGACGCCGCCCGACAACGCAATGTCCCTCGTGGACTGCGTGCACGAGCTGAGCCAACGGCGTCGATGAACAGACGTTTCCTCCCCGGGCCGAACACGGTCATTCTCAGCTCTTCCTGGAGGTGAACCATGCTGAAACTCGGAGTCCTCGCTTCAGGCCGCGGCTCGAATTTTCAATCCATCATCGACGAAATAGAGACAGGGAATCTGAAAGCCGCTGTGTCGCTTCTCGTCGTCGACAATCAGAAGGCATACGCTATAGACCGTGCAAAGAAACATCGGATTGAACACCTCTTCATGAACCCTAAAGACTTCGCCGGAAAAGATGCCTTCTTCGAGGCCATCGCCGCTGAATTGCAGCGGAGATCAGTGGAACTCGTCATTCTCGCAGGCTTCATGCGAATCGTGAGGAAACCCCTCATCGACGCCTTTCCGAACCGGATCATGAACATACACCCGGCACTTCTTCCTGCGTTCCCCGGCCTCCACGGCCAGAAGCAGGCAGTCGACTACGGCGCCAGGATAAGCGGCTGCACGGTGCACTTTGTCGATGATGGCATGGATACCGGGCCGGTCATCATCCAGGCCGCGGTTCCCGTATCACCTGATGACACGGAAGAGAGCCTCTCCGAACGGATTCTGAGGATGGAACACAGGATCTACCCCGAGGCGATCAGGCTTTACGCGGAGGGGAGGCTCCGCATGGAAGGCCGCACCGTCAAGATCTCGGGGTATGAACTGCAGAACAGTGCCATCGCCAGCCCGCCTTTGCGCGGAGAACCATGAGAATCTCGGGCGGTATTGCCAAGGGCAGACTGGTCATCGATCGGAAATCGTTCTCGAAGAGATTCGATGAGGACAAGCTGCGCCCGACTTCTGCAAAAGTGCGAGAGGCCGTCTTCGACATCCTCGGGGACCGCATCGTCGACTGCAGATTTCTCGATCTCTATGCTGGAACAGGCGCGGTCGGCATCGAGGCACTCAGCAGGGGGGCGGGGCTCGTGGTGTTCGTCGACGAGAGCCCTGCCCTGACCCGTTTCATCGCAGACCTGATCAACAGATACGGTTTCACGGGGAAGGCACGCGTGGTAAGGGACAGGGCGGCTCGTTTCGTCACGGCAGGCAGAGCCTCACTCGCCGCCGTCGCGGAGGGATTTCAGTTCGACATCGCCTTTGTCGACCCACCCTACGCCTCCGGTGAGATCGAGACGATCCTGCCGCTGTTCGGCACGGGTTGCGTCCTGAGATCAGGGGGCCTTCTCCTCGCAGAGCATTCGTCAAAGATTATGCTTCCCGTCGATGCAGGAGGCCTGAGGCCGGTCAAACGCTACCAGTACGGGGACACCGCCCTCACGCTCTTCGTCCTCGAGAAGATGCCCGACAATCCGTCAATGATCCCTGGACGCGGGGAAAAGAGTGTGCGCCTATGAGAACAGCGATCTACCCGGGAACCTTCGACCCAATCACTAACGGCCATCTCGACCTCATCGAACGAGGCCTCATGATCTTTGATGAGATCATCGTAGCCGTCGCGCCAAGCCCAAAGAAACAACCCCTCTTCAGCCTCGATCACCGCCTGTATCTCATAAAGGAGTCCGTGAAACAGTTCACGCATGTAAAGGTCGAAGCTTTCGACAGCCTCCTTGTGGAGTACGCGAAAAGCAGGGGCGGCATCGCAATCATCAGGGGCCTCCGTGCCGTGTCGGACTACGAATATGAACTGCAGATGACCCTCATGAACAGAAAGCTCGACAACAACATCGTTACCGTCTTCATGATGCCATCGCTGAGATACTCCTTTCTCTCCTCCACTATTGTGAAGGAAGTCGTGTCGTTCGGCGGATCGGTGAAAGGGCTCGTCCCCGACTCGGTCGAACTCGCCCTGTCCGAAGCTTTCAGGGGAACCGAGGATCTCATCAAATAGAACGGCAGTGGGAACAGAAGCATTACTGGTCATAGACATGCTCAACGATTTTGTGCTCGAAGGCGCACCTTTGGAAGTACCGGACACACGTATCGTACTGCCCGTCATACGGAAGGAGATTGAGGCAGCGAGAAGAGAGGGAAAGCCAGTCTTGTACATCTGCGATGCGCATACAGCAGACGACCCCGAGTTCTCAAAGTTCGGCTGGCCACCCCATGCCGTGGAGGGCACGGTGGGGGCGCAGATCGTGGACGACCTGAGGCCCCTGGCCGGTGATATGGTCATCCACAAGACCACGTATTCGAGCTTCTTTGGGACCACGTTGCACGATACCCTCAGGAGCCTCGGGATGCACTGCCTTAGGCTCACAGGCTGCGTGACCCACATCTGCATCCTGTTCACCGCGTCAGACGCGGTCCTGCGCGACTACTCTGTCACCGTTATCGAAAACGGCGTAGCCGGACTCGCCAGGGAGGACCATGAAGCAGCCATCAGGATCATGAGGCACGTGCTCGGCGTCAGAGTGGTCAGGAACGAATGAAGTTGACCGAGGCCTGCCAATTACTCTATACTTAATATTCCATAATGTTGTACATCCCCTTTATGGTAACGCACACCGAAACTTTTTCGCGTGTTACCCAAGGTCATTTTAGAGGTATACATGAGTACAGGTGATTTCGACAGAAGCGAAAACACCTCGTCTTACGTTTCAGACGAGGAAGCCCGCCAAAGTGAAAGCTTTGCCGAGCTGATGAAGAAAGACGATTTTGTGCCGACCCGCCTTGTGCCGGGAGCAAAGGTGCGGGGAAAGGTCGTAAGCATCTCCGAGGACCTCGTGTACGTCGACCTCGGCGGGAAAACCGAGGCGGTTGTGGACATCACTGAATTCGTTGATGGAAACGGAGAGCGGAGGGTGTCCGAAGGTGACGATATCGATGCGTTCTTCGTTTCGGTCCGTGATGGCGTGAGGAAGCTTACGACCCTCGTCCACGGCTACTCGACGGTCCAGCTCGGCGTGCTGCGCACCGCCTACGAAGACGGCCAGCCCGTGACCGGAGAGGTAAAACGGGAAGTAAAGGGTGGTTTCGAAGTTTCCGTAGGCGGAGTGAGATGCTTCTGTCCCTTCTCCCAGATCGACCTGAAGGGGGGCCGCGAAGGCGGCATCTACCTCGGTCAGACCTTCTCGTTCAAAATCCTCGAGTTCAAGGAAGAAGGGCGCAACGTCATTCTTTCCCGCAGGGTCCTGCTGGACGAGCAGAAGCAAGTCCGTATTGAAGAACTCAAGCATCGTCTTTCCGTCGGCATTGATATTACCGGGCAGGTGAGTTCGATACAGAATTTCGGTGCGTTCGTGGACATGGGCGGCGTCGACGGCCTCATCCCCCTCAGTGAGTTTTCGTGGAGCAAGACTGACCGACCGCAGGACGTGCTCAGCCTCGGGCAGGAAATCACGGCGAAGATCATCTCCCTGGACTGGGAGAACAACCGCGTGACGTTGAGCCTGAAAGCACTGCAGCCGGATCCATGGGAAAGCACCGGAGAGCGCTACAAGGTGGGTGCACAGGTGGAAGGGACGGTGGCCAGGCTCGCTCCCTTCGGAGCCTTTGTAAGCCTCGAACCTGGCGTCGACGGACTTGTTCACATCTCAAACCTGGGCGCCGGCCGCAGGATCAATAATCCCCGTGAGGTCATCGAAGTGGGCCAGAAGGTGGAATGCTACATCCTCGCCGTCGATCCATCCAAGAGGAGGATCTCCCTCTCGATGGAACAGAAGAGGGAGCGAGAGAAGGTGAAGCTTCCCGCTGTCGGCGAGACCGTGCACGGCATAGTTGAGAAAGTGATGCCCTTCGGGGTCTTCTTGAAGGGAACGGACGGCTTTACAGGGCTGATACCTCAATCCGAATCCGGCACGCCTCGTGGATCAGACCTCAGCCGCGCTTTTGCCGTCGGTGCTCCCCTGCAGGCAGTCGTCCTCGACGTGGATGAAGAGCGGGGAAAAGTCACCCTGAGCAGGAAGGCTGCTGTTGAGAAGACGGAGCACGAAGAATACGACCGATTCAGGGAGTCGCAGAGGCAGGAAACAAAGGTGACAAACGGCATCGGCAGCTTCGGCGAGCTGCTCAAGGCGAAACTGGAGGAAAAGGGGCTCAAGCCCTAATCGTCGAGATCTGTCCGAAAGGCGCGGGAAGCCTTCTTCTCCGATACACGCTCTTTCTCTTCCCGTATTTTTTCCCGTGCCCTTCTCGATCGTTTTCTCTTCTGGCGGCGGAGCTTCTCTATACGCGCTGCCTCTTCACTCTCCCTGCCCTTGATGAGATGTTCGAGCTTCCTGAGAAGGAGCACCCGTGCGTGATACCTGTTGAGCGCCTGAGATCGCTCCTTCTGGCACTTCACTTCGAGTCCGGTCGGGATGTGTTTGAGCTGCACGCAGGTTGACGTCTTGTTGACATTCTGCCCTCCCCTACCGCCGGACCTCACGAAGCTCTCTTCAATGTCTTCCTCGCGGACTCCGAGCGCAGCCATGCGCTCTGAAAGCAGGTTTTCCTTGGCCGGGCTCACCGGATACGTTCCCATTCGTTTCACCAGATGAGGTCGCGGTAGAGACTCGTCCCTGTTACAGGCTCGATCAGGTTGACTCCTCTCACCTCTAAGGGGATCCAGGTCAGAGATGCCGGCCCCGTCTGCACGGAGCCTTCGGAAACTTTCAGAAGGTCTTCGGCGGTCTTCGCCATGTGGGCTGCCCGCACGAATCGGGCGATGAGAAGGGCATCGTCTTCGTCGTAGTAGCACCCTACGAAATCGCCCACCAGAGTATCCGGCAGGGCGTTGCTCATTGGCCGGCCCGACAGCCTGACGGCGAGCTCAACCAGTGTCTTGAGCCGGCGGTATCTCCAGGCAGGAACCGGAAGCGTCTCCGCTGAATCTTCCCCTGAAACGGATGGAACTTCCCATAGGGGCAGATAGCGGAACTGCTTTTTCGTATCGCTGTCACCTCCGTCCGCCACGCGGTACGCCGTCTCGTTCAGGTTTTCCTGCCGTATCTGCCACGCCTTCCTGCACGATGAGCAGAAGAAGATCACGTCGTCAGGCCTCACGGGGAGATCCCATCCGCAATTCGGGCATATCAATTGTCTGAAGCCCACCACTGCCGGGGCGCTCTGTTCGGTCTCGTCGAGGATCTCCAACAGGGTGATGGACGCGTCGCGCCTCACCACCGATCCCGACACGGCATCGACGATCGTGAGGGACCTTTCCCGCCTCCACTCACATTCCACCACCCAGTACGGAAAATAGATGAGGGACAGCGTCTTTGCAAGGACCGTGCGATAGAGGCACTCCGGTTCTGTCTCCATGCCTGTGACCTGTGACATCAGAGTTTCGGCGGATACGCGGGGCCTCACGACACGCCCGAGCGCCTCAACCTTGTCACGCCTGAAGAGCTCGAGACGCACCACTCCCGGTCTCACGCCGAGGGAATACATGCCCGTGCCGTCCATGTCGAGTGCAAGGGAACTCCTCGTCACATAGCGGTCACGAAGTTGCAGACCCCTGCACAGAGCGGGACTTGCTGCGGCATGCGCGCCACGGAAAGGCTTGGATTCAGCGGCCGTCTGCATCCCGGATGCAGGACAGGGAGGATCTTCGGCAGGCACACCCTTCTTTCCCTTGCTGAAGACAGCACGGAAAAACTCTCCCGCAGCCTCCACTATCTCACCGATCGCAACCGGCACCTGCCTCACTGTATACTCCTCAGGGTCCAAACTCATCCACGAACCGCCTTCACCGTGGAGCATGGACTCCGCAGGAGTCTCCTTTATCCTCTCCCACCGAAGCTCATAGCCCGTGAAATTGTGGTAGGGTATGAAATAGAGTCGGGGTTTTATTACACGAACGCCGCTGCGCACCGGCGCCACCATGACCCTGGCCACTGCACGGTGCACGTCGAGTTGCGGTTGCACGCAGTAGCTGAGGACCTTGCCCCGCCCTGTGATGAGAAGATTGGAGCGGCAATGGCTGCAGCTGACCGCATTGGAACCTACGCTGAAGTCGAGGGGAGCCCCGCAGGAGGGACACTCGGCAGAGACCGAGAAGCGCTTCAGCATCCGGGGTTCAAGGGCGGGTCCGCAGGACGGCACGAACCTGTGCCGACGGGAGTGAGCCCACCCGTGCACTAATGGAAGACGGGTATTTCACTTCGACGGTACCTATGTCGTGAGCTACGCGGTTCCGCGCCCTTCCACTGTTTCGGGAATCTTCTCGCCACAGTTCACGCAGAATCTCGCCCCTGGCAACAGCTTCGTCTGGCAATGGGGGCAGCGGAATTCAGAAGCCAGGTCCAAGCCGCAGGACGGGCAGAACCTCGCAGTGGCTGTCACGTTCTTGCTGCATCGAGGACACTTGCGGATCACGACCATCTGATTGCCGCAATGGGGACAGAAACGACTGTCCAGGCTCACCTCGCCATGACAGTCGGGGCAGTTGACCGTCGCCATTCTTCCTGCAACCTCGGGACCTGTGACAGGTCCCCCGAGTACCCGGTACAGCATGCCCGGAACCATCATGCCCAATCCTGCACCGAGGCCGAGGCCCATCCCTTGAGCAGCCCCGCCTCCTGTGGTGTCTCCCCGTCCTGATGCCATGTCACCCATCGCTTTTGCGGCCTTGAACTTGAAGAACTCGTCGATATTTCCCACGGCTGCCATGCCCGACCTCTCGTCGATCATCCTCTGCACGTCCTCGGGTGGCGTGATGCGGCTGATGTAAAAGTCTCTCAACTCCATCCCGTACTTGCGGAAATCCTCGGCCAGGCGGGTCTTCACAGCAACGGCCATCTCGTCATAGAACTTCGGCAGTTCGACAAGGGTGTCGACAGTATCTCCGAGAAAATCGGTCAGCCTCGACACCACCACCTCCCTCAGGTAATCCTCCACCGACCCGGTGTCAAGCCTGCCCCGCGTGCCCACGATGGTATTGAGAAACAGAAGCGGCTGTGTGACCTGCATCGTAAAGACACCGAAAGCCCTGAGCCTGATCAGCCCGAGTTCCGAGTCTTTGAATGCCACCGGCTCCTTCGTTCCCCACCGCAGGTTCGTGAACACCTTCAGATTGATGAAGCACACCTCGACCCTGAACGGACTCTTGAATCCCCACGGCAGGGAGAGCAGCTTCGTCAGTATCGGCAGGTTCTGCGTGGTGAGAGTATGGCGTCCCGGGCCGAAAACGTCGAGTCCCCTGCCATCCCTGAAAAACACGGCGGCCTGATTCTCCCGCACGACAAGCTGAGCACCGAACTTGATTTCCGCCGACCCTTCCTGAGGGTAGCGGTGAACGATTTCGTCGCCGGTCTCATCGAACCACTCGATAATCTCCACGAACTCGGACATGGTCCCTCCCTAACCACCCTCGATAATCGTCTGACGTGACATGAATGTCTTTTCAAAGACATCGAGCAACCGTTCGGATTCCACCGCGGCCTCCCTAAGCACCTCGCCGCCCTGACGGAGTTCCCCGGCCTTCACCCTGACAGCTTCCAACTCATCGAGAAGGCCGAGGTCAAAGGCATACAGCTGTGCAAGCCCATCGCTGCCGAACTTGCTGACGTCGAAAAGACCCCCGTACCCGTAACTGGCATACATCACCGTTTGAGAGAGCCTATCGAGCTTTGTAGAAAGCCTGTCCAGGAGAGCGAGGGACGAGAGATCCTTATCATCCACGCACTTCGCCTTGACCCTTTCGATCTCCCGGACCATTTCATCGAGCTCTGCAGAAAGACGCTGACGAACAACCTTGTCAGTGCTCCTCGACGTCTCCCTGTCCTGGTAGCCCGCTACCCCCGGCAGGTGGCGTACAAGCCTCTCTATCTTCTCCGCTAAGGTCATCGTGCTACCTCCACCATGCCGTGGGGTATCCGGCCCCCCCGATCCTTTGCTCCCGCTACCGTTTCTCGTGATTCTCTATATCGGTCGTATACTGCCCCGGCTTAAGCGAGGTGTCTGCAGTCACCGTGATCTTCACGTCAAAAGCGCGCTCGAGGGTCATGATCTCCTCGCGCTTCGTATTCACGAGAACATTAGCGCTTGCTACGGGCAGGCGCACCTCGACCCTCCTGATGCGCCCCGATGCCACCTTTCCATGAACCTCCCTGAGTGCCGTGACCGCCAGGATCTCGTCACTCTTCACCACTCCCAGCCCGTCGCACGCAGGGCACCTCATATGCACAGACTCGAAATAGGCGGGACGCATCCGCTCGCGCGTCATCTCCACGATGCCGAACTTCGATATGGGGGTGATCTCTGCATGTGCCTTGTCTGCACTCAGTGCCTTCCGCAGGGCATTCTCCACATCCCTCCTGTGCTTCGGCAAGACCATATCGATAAAATCCACAACGATCAGACCGCCTATGTCCCTGAGCCTGAGTTGCCTTGCAACTTCCTCAGCTGCCTCAAGATTCGTCTTGAGCGCAGTCGATTCGACATTTTCTTCCTTCCTGCTCCTCCCCGAATTTACATCTATGGCGGTCAGAGCTTCGCCGCGATCAAACACGATGTGGCCTTTCGACGGAAGATAGACGTACCGTTCGTGGATCTTCGCGATCTGCTGTTCGATGTTGTACAACGAAAAGATGGGCTTCTTGTCACGGTAAAACGAGACGTTGATCTTCAGCCACGGGAGAGTTCTCTTGAGGAAGTCCTTCAACTTCTTGAATGCGTTCTCATCATCTACGAGAACCTCGCTCACATCAGAGGTGAGGTAATCTCTGACGGTCCTGACCGCAAGGTCCTGTTCCTTGTAGATGAGAGCAGGCGAGGCGGCCTTCTTCGATTCGGTCTTGATCCTGTTCCAGAGTTTTGTGAGATACTTGAGGTCGTATGAGAGTTCTTCCCCGCTGATGTCGCCGGCCGCTGTCCTCAGAATGAAGCCCGTATCCTTGGGAAGCTTCAGCGCGCCGAAGAGTTCCTTCAGACGGTCGCGGTCCTCCCTCGCCTCGATCTTTCTCGAAATGCCCACCCGTTTCTGGCCCGGCATCATCACTATGTACCTGCCCGGCAGAGACAGATAGGAGGTGAGGGTCGCCCCCTTCGAGTCCCTCTCGTCTTTCTCCACCTGGACGATGATCTCGTGTCCCTTAACCATCACGTCCTGAACCCGGGGGCGCTTGCCTTCCTGCTTCTTCGCAAAGAACTCGGGCATGATCTCCCGCATCTGCAGGAACCCGTGCTTCTTCGGTCCGAAATCGACAAAGACCGCCTGAATGCTCGGCTCAACCCTTGCAACAGTTCCCTTGTAAATGTTCCCCTTGAGATGTTCCTTCCCGGCGACTTCGACATAAAAGTCGACCAACTTGTCGCCTTCGACAATGGCTACACGCCTCTCCTCAGCGTGTATCGCGTTTATCAGTATCTTCTTGCTCATTCATCACACCGCGCGCTCACATCGTTTCCTGACCGTCGTGGGCTTTGCCGGCATTCCTTTCCTTTTCGAGGAGGTAGAGTGCCTCGCTCAGCAGCAGGTCAGGGTACCTCACCGTCGCTTCTATAACTTGGGCGAGCGGGTAGTCCACGAAATGGCCCTCGGGATACATGAGCCGCATGTACCTCCTTTTCAACAGATAACACCGTTTCAGTTGACCGTCCCTGTCTCTGAAGGGAACGATCACATGCTCAGCGTTCTCCTCAAGACCGTAACGCCTGATTAATTCCCGCACCTCATCCACAGATGCCCTTCTCAGAAGACATACATGAACTTGAACCAGAACTTGTCGCCTTCCGGCTTGTTCTCAACAGCCATCTCCTTTTGGTACTTAAGCGTGAAACTCATATTCTTGTAGTCGTATTTCACCTCTGGCCCTATGGCAAAGACCTGGCCCTTGAAGCCGTCCAGGAACTTTTCGTCATTGAGCTCGTCGTTTGTGGTCTGCTTGTAGTAATAGCCGCCGACGCCGAGGCTCCAGTTCTTTATGTGATACCCGACGGTGTAGTCGAAGTGGAATTCCTGCCCGGACTGGTAGTCCGTGTCGTTGTTCTCGGTGTTGAAGTCGTACATGAATTTCCCCGAGACCTCGACCCCACTGTC
>JBLMXV010000197.1:0-5519 GCA_050257935.1 Chloroflexota bacterium | reverse complement strand
CCCATTTTCTCGCCCCGTTCCCTTCGGAAGAGATCCGACACGTATGCCATCGCTACGGGAATGAATATGGCTGTGGCTACGCCGTGATAGAGCCTCACGAGTGCAAGCTGCCAGAGGTCCGTCACGAGATGATAGAGGAAGGGAGCCGATGCGAAGACCGCCAGGGAGACGATCAGCATCCGCCGCCTGCCGAACCTGTCGGAAAGGATTCCTCCGGGGATGCTGCAGATGACACCGGTGAATGCCGAGACTGCGGCGATCATGCCCACTCCCGACGGGCCCGCCCCGAGGTGGGAAGCGAAGAGGGGAAGCACCGGGCTCTTCGAGATCGTCGAACTGAAGATGGCGAAGAGCCCCGAAATGCAGAGCAGGACGAAGGGGGTGAACCTGATCATCCCCTTATCGGCCACTCCGCCTCTTCATGACAGCCGAAATGACACATGTTGATTTGCATCTGAATTTCGGCGCAGGGCAGAGCGCCTCAATCCTTTGTGAACGCGATGAAATATGGTTCAGAGTCCGGTCTTATCGAGTTCATCACACGTGTGGTTTGAAGAGTTCCCTTATACGGTCGTCCGGAGACCTCAAAATCCATCTCTCTTCATGCTCGTCTCTCTTTGTCACTCCCGCGCAGCCTGTCCCCGCAGGTGCCAGGCAGGGAGCGGGAATCCGGGTTTCCCAGATTCTTCTGGAAGCCCGCTTCCGCGTGCATGACGGCTCTCGGGGTAAACCGATTTTGAGGTAGGTTCTAAGGTCTTTTCGGCATCTCCGCCCTGCCGCTATCCTTCTTTTTTCTCCCGGCGGACGAACTCCCGGCAATAGGCATAGAGTGCGTCGTACACGATAAACTCTTTCCTGAGCACCTCGTGGTCATCCGCCAGACCGAGAAGTCGGAATCCTTCAGCGATCGCTCTGAGTCCCGGGGCCTCAGGGCGGCCATAGAGGTCTTTGCTCACGTCGGCGCCATGGACGATTTGCGCCAGCAACGCGATAGCAGGATCCTCTATCCTGTACTTCTCGACCACAGACTCGAAGCTGCACCGGTCCTGCCGATGCCCGAGTTCGACCCCGGGCACGTCGAAGGGAATTGCCCCTTCCGCCTCGGCAACTTCTTTCACTTTGTCCGCAGGCACGAACAGGAACAGTGCCTGGGGATCGATGAACTTCTTGATCAGCCAGGGACAGGCGACCCTGTCCACTTTCGCTCTCTCCCGGGTTATCCATTTCATCGGCGCAACCTCCCTTTCCTTGTGGCCATGGTATCTACACGACCTGTGTGAACCGCGGCGCGTCTACCTTATGTTACACGCCTCACAAAGAAAATGCCGAACCTTCGTCGTTGATGGAGGTGAGGTCCGTCCTATTTCCTCGAGTGCGGCCGGGTCAGCCTCACGTCTCTTATACGCGGTTGTGATGTACGGGGGAAGGGCGGTCGATGAGGTATAATTCCTCATAGAGAAGGGACGCATGGTGGACAGAGAAAGAGCTGCGGGTTCCCGGTCGATTCCGGGCAGGATAGTCCTCTATTACATTATGGCGGGAGGTATTTGGATACTCTTTTCCGATCTGCTGCTGACCCTCCTGGTGAGAGAGCCGGCGGCTATCCTGTGGCTGCAGACATTCAAGGGCTGGGCTTTTGTCGCTGTGACGGCTATCCTGCTCTACCTCCTTTTGCGCAGGAACATCACGCGTCTCCGGAAGACCGAGGATGCCCTGTTTGCAGCGGAAGAGAGGTACCGCACACTTGTTGAGCAGGTCCTCGTGGGCATCTACATCATCCGCGGCGGGAGATTCGTGTACGTGAACCCGAGGTTTGAAGAGATCTTCGGGTACACCCGCGACGAGATTCTCTCGTTGTCTTCGGTGGTGGATCTTGTGGCGGAACAGGACAAATCTCTCGTTGCGGAGAATGTGAGAAAGCGGCTGCGGGGAGAAGCCCGGAGCATCCGCTATACGTTCAAGGGGAAGAGAAAAGACAGGACTCTTATCGACATCGAGGTCCACGGCTCTGTGATAGAAGCTGAGGGAGGGCCTTCCATCGTGGGGGTACTCCTCGACGTCACCGAGCAGCGGAAGGCAGAGGCGGCATTGCGTGAAAGCGAGGAACGCATCCGGGCGCTTGTGGAGAGCGCGGAGGACATCATCATCATGCAGGATCTCGACGGCAGGTATCTCTACTACAACGCGTCGCCCCGGTACGGTCTCAAGGCTGCGGACGTAGTGGGCAAGACGACGTACGACCTGTTCGACACGGCCACGGCAGACAAGATAATGGGACAGATAGCGCGGGTGAAAGAGACCGGTGGAGGGCTCTCTGACGAAAGGTCGGTGTCATGGCAAGGACAGACGGTGTGGTTCCTCGATCAGGTTTCCCCGGTCAGGGATGCCGCGGGAATCGTTGTGGCCGTGGTGAGGATATCGCGGAACATCACGGAGAGGAAGCTCGCGGAAACGGCGCTTGAGGAGAACGAGGAGAGGTATCGCGTCATCGCCCAGACGGCTTCTGACGCGATCATCACCGTCGACGAAGAAAGCAGGGTGGTATTTGCCAATGAGGCGGTCCGGGAAACCTTCGGCATCGGACCTGAGGACCTCACAGGTCAGATGCTCACCGTGGTGATTCCGCCAAGATTCCGCGATGGCCACATAAACGGGATGAAGCGCTACATTGCGAGCGGGATGAAGAAGGCCGGCTGGTGTTCGAGCGAGAGGCCAGGGCTCCACAGGGACGGCCGCGAGATTCCCCTTGAGGTGTCGTACGGCGAGTTCACGATGCAGGGCAGGCGCTTCTTCACAGGTGTCATCCGGGATATCACCGAACGGAAGATCGCCGAGAAGGAGAAAGAGTACAAGGATATGCTCGAGAGGTTCAGCCAGGAATTGCAGGCGCTCGTTGCGGAGAGGACAGTCGGTTTGCTGGCACTGAGACTTGCGGACAGAGTGCGGAATCCCGCAGCTGTCATCGGCTGGTCGGCAAATCGTCTGCTCAGGAAAGGTGACCTCTCAGAGGTTGGTAAAGAGGGTCTCACCACGGTCGTGGAGGAGGCTGAGAAGCTGGAGGGGATCGTCAAGGACTTTCAGGCGCTTCTGCAACGGAAAGAGCCTGCGTTCGTATATGACGATCTCAATGAGGTGGTGAGGAGCGTGCTCGCTATCATAGAGAAGCAAGCTGCGGAAAGGCATGTACATGTGGAGGCACGACTTTCCGAAACGCCGCTCATGATGAATGTGCAGGCAGAGACTCTGAGGACGGCGGTATTCATCATGTTCAGAAATGCCGTAGACGCAAGTGTGGAAGAGGGAGTGATGACGGTCACGACACACGAGACGGACGGAGAGGTCGCACTGGCGGTGTCGGATAACGGGAGGGGAATCCCGAGGAAGTTGCTCGAGAAGATATTCGACCCCTTCTACGGCGCACAGATCGAGCGGTACGGGCTCGGCTGGCCCCTGGTCAAGCAGATCGCGTCGGAACATCTCGGCAGGGTGGAGATGCAGAGCGAGTGGGGGAAAGGTACGACCTGCACCGCGCTCTTTCCGAAAAGATGGACCCAGAGCGGCGTGGGGCAGTAGAGCCTATCTCAAGATCACATCTCTCTTCATGCGCGTCTGTCTTTGTCATCTATGAAAAAGAAACGCAACCCCCTTAAAACTCCTTTCAGGTAAAACCGGACAAATCCAGACCTTTCTGGATGTCCGCTTCCGCGGGCATGACGCCTTTCTCGGGTAAACCGATTTTGTAGTCTGTCTCGTTTTGAACCAAGAGTCCGATCAGGGCGGAGACGGTGAAAGGAGCGGGCACGCTCTTCTCCGATGATCACTTCCTGTACTTGCTGAATACGTAGTCCGAGTCCTTCTGGGCGGCGTGACAGTCGAAGCAGTCCTTCTTGGGATCCTTCACGACCCTTTCTCTGGTGTCGTCCTTGAATCCCTCGAAGCCCCAGCCGCCCGTGGAGGCGAATCTCTTTGAATCCTTCTGCATGACTCCGACGACCTTGCGGGGGCCCTCGACGATGGCGTTCTGTTCCGGCTTCGCCTCGAGAAGATCGAAGACGATGACGGAGCCGTCGGGATAGGCTTTCCCCTTCTTCATCGCCTCGAGGGCCTTCTTGTTTGCGTAGATGTAGTGAATCCCTCCGAAGGCATCATAGAGGGGATGGCCCTGCTGGATCACCATGGACTTCACATGTGTCCAGCCCCGGTAACCTTCCGGGTATTGTACCGATGCCTTGCTCCCTTCCTTCGGAAACGCGGGACCGGCGATCACCGTAATGAGCGCAGCGACAAGGACGATTAGCAACAACCTGTTCATTCCTCTGAGTACCTCCTTCGTGGTGAGTGAGAGTGCCCGCTCGAACTCTCTCCATTCTCAATTCTAGTGCATGAGATCATCAAAACCAATATTCGGGATAACGGCGGTTGCGGCAAAGATTGTTGACGATGAGGGCGACGAGAAGCAGCACCAACGAGCCCGCCGCTGCCGGAACGAACGCGTATGCAAAGCCGAGGTCATGGATCTTCCTGCCTCCTATGATCGCTATCAGTGCCGTGGCGCCCCCCGGGGGATGGAGCGTTTTCGTGAGGAGCATGGCGGCGATGGCAAGCGACACCGCGAGGGAGGCCGCAACCCAGGGCGTGTCGCCGAACAAACGGAAGACGGCGACGCCCACGAGTGCTGAGATGACATGTCCGCCTATGAGGTTCCTCGGCTGGGCGAGGGGGCTTTTGATCGCGCCGTAGACCAGCACGGCCGACGCGCCGAAGGATCCGATGATAAGGGTGAGGTCTCGCGGTTCGAAATACTGAGCAGACAGGTACCCGCAGAGCCCTATCCCAACGGCGGCACCGAGCCACGACCAGAGCACCTCGGTCAACCCGACACCCGGCGGGCTCTTCGCGCCTCCTTTCATCTTGGACAGGTATGCCTTCAACGTTTCGTCACTCTCCAATGAGGCCGGCCTCGAGGCGGTCAGGTCATGGTATATGGAAGGCCTCGTCGCGGCGAGGCAGCGTTGTCTGCAGTGCCGCTCAAAATCCTCTCACAAGTATAGCCGCTGGCAACGCGTGTTTCATTGATCTAAGTCAAATGGGCGAGGTCCTCCTGTGACCTGATCCGGACCTGACAGTTTACAAACGGGCATTTCCCAACTGGCACCCTTCCTAGTCTCCGTTCTCTTGGTGTATCATTGAGGGAAGCGGGAGGCGGAATGGAGCGGGAAATAGTTCTTTTTCTTGTGACGACCCCTTACAGCTTCGAGAACACCCACACGATCATCAGGCTTGCTGACGCGGCATTGAAGAAGGGTCGCAAGGTGAGGCTGATCGCTTCAGGTGATGGAGTGTTCTCTGTGGTCAAGGGACAGGTGCCTCAGGCTCTTTCGGCCCTCGGAGATCTTGTCGGCCGGGGGCTGAAGGTGGACATATGAACGGGCTGCATGCAGACCCGCGGTCTTGCGGGTGAGGATGCGGTGGCAGGCGGCGAATTGAGCTCACTCAAAGGCCTCTATGAAGTGATCAAA
>JBLMXV010000196.1:0-4771 GCA_050257935.1 Chloroflexota bacterium | reverse complement strand
GGCGGTCATACCTCTGTTCATGGGCGGCCACTGGGAATTCAGGCTCAAGATCAGTAAGGATGGTGTGGAGGACAGGGTGGTGTTTGATTTCCCCAATGTCCGGGAAATCAAGCAGGATAGTCAGCAATGAGACAAAGCGGAAGGAAGGAGGTGGTGTCGGTTAGCAAATCCCCGTGTATGGTCGTACCGAAAACACAGAAAAGGAGAGTAAGGAGAGTTGAGATGAAAACGAAGCTGGCAGTGTGTCTGGTTGTTCTGGTCGCGATAGCGGGCTACTTTGTCATTGACTCAAGGGAAGCTACTGTGGAGGCTGCAAAGAAACAGACATTCAAAGGTACCGCGTATATAGCGGGGCACGGAGGGCATCTCGCCGTAATTGACTTAGCCACTATGGAGCCGCCTACCGATCTCGAGAAAGGCAGAATCGTAATATCCGAGGCAGGCTCAGAGATGGAGGGTGTCATTGCCGGCATGGAGTTCGAGAAGGTGAAGAAAGCCGGCGGAACCCATGGAAGCGCCATTTCCGGAGATAAGCTGATCGTGGGCTTGCTCAATGGCAACGTCGTGACCTACGATCTCAAGACGGGTGAAAAATCAAAACCTATGCCCGTGGGAAAGAAGTTCTGTGACGCGATCGTCGGTCCCGACGGCAACATATACCTCGAGGACATGGCCGACGGAAACGTGTACGTGTGGGATCCCAAGGGTATGAAGGTCGTCGATAAGATACCCGTAGGCAAGGCTGTCTGCGGTATACAGTGGACGAAGAATCTCGACAAGGCATACGTCTCCGACATGCCGCAGGGTATCGTGTATGTCCTTGACTGGAAGACGAAAAAGACGATTAAAGAAATAAAGGACCCTGAGATGACCTTCATCCATCAGATCAGGATGGCGCCTGACAACAGGCACATTTGGGTCTCGGCGCCGAACGAGTTTGACCCCGGTCTCAAGCCCGGAACCCATAAGTCCCAGATTGTCGTCATCGACACCAAGACAGACAAGGTTGTCGACCATATCGTACTTCCTGACGACGTGAGACCCCACGACTTCGAGTTTACCCCCGACGGCAAGAGCGTTCTGCTTGCCGCCAGGACGTACAAGAATGACAGCATACTCGCGGTAATGGATCTCAAGACGAAGAAGATTACAGAGCGGGTTTCAGCCTGTTATGCCTGTCACAGCAAGTACGGCATAGAGGTGAAGATCGACGAAGGGTCGCCACTCCTCTGTGGAATAGCCGTCGCCTGGGGGAAATAAGACCAGATGCTGGCCGCGTTCGGGAGAGGAGGCGGTTCACGTCTCCTTTTTCTTGCGCATTGAAGAGGAAGAAGGGGGCCTATGATGACAAGGCTGAATATCTTTTCGATCGCCTTCAAGAACATCAGGAGGAAGTTCCTGCGGAGCATTCTACTCCTCCTGGCTGTTACCGTCGTCACGGGCACCCTCTTCTCAGCCGGCCTTTTCATGTCAAGCATGCAGAATGCCCTTAAAATCGGGACGTACAGGCTCGGTGCGGATGTGCTCGTCGTTCCGGAAAAGCACGTCGCTGAAGCGCGTTCGGCGCTCCTCGCCGGGGAGCCGACGAGCTTCTACATGGACCGGGAAGTCCTCGATAAGGTAAGGAACGTTGAAGGCGTCAGGGACGCCTCTCCCCAGTTGTTCATCAAACCGTCGTCCTTCACCTGCTGTTACAGCGTCGACGTCTTTCTCATCGCCTTCGATCCCCGCACGGACTTCACCGTCGTGCCGTGGCTCGAAAAAAACCTCAAGAAGCCCTTGGCGGATGACCAGATTATCACAGGCAGGGAAGTACCCGTGATTACGGGTGATTCATTGCCTTTTTTCGGGACGCGCTTCACGGTTGCCGGGACGATGGAGCCGACGGGCATGAAGTTCTTCGACCAGGCGGTTTTCATGACCATGAACGGCGCATACAAAATGGCCGAGGACTCGAAGACCAAGTCGATGCAGCCGCTTGACGTCGACAGGAACAAGATTTCCGCCGTACTGGTTCAGGTGGACGAGGGTTTCTCTCCTGAAAGGGCGGCGATAAAGATCGAGCATGCCGTTTCGGGTGTCAAGGCGATCGCGTCCGATGAAGTCATCAGCATTGTGAGAAAACAGCTGGGCGGCCTCCTGAAGGGTATACTCGCCATAAGCGCCGTCCTCTGGATAGTCGCTCTGCTCCTGATGGGATTCGCCTTCTCAATGATCGTCAATGAACGGCAGCGGGAAATCGGCCTGTTACGGGCCATGGGGGCACGGAAGAGGCAGGTCTTCCTTCTTATCATAACGGAGGCCGTTCTCATCTCCACCGCAGGGGGTATCCTCGGGTTGCTCACCGGTTCCTTGCTCCTGATTTCATTCAAGGGTATTCTGCTCCACAGTCTGAAACTACCCTATCTTCTTCCGCCGGCGGCACTGCTTGTGGAACTCGTTTCGGGTGCTGTCCTCTTCGCGATCCTGACAGGACTCCTCTCATCGTTCCTGCCCGCCTCGGCGGCCGGCAGGATGGAGCCTTACGAGGCGATCAGGAAGGGTGAGTAGCGCCGGTTATGATGGGAGTGTAATGCGTGCCCGTGTGAACATTCACCGGTTCTTGACGAAAACGAGGTGTCTAGGAATGAAGACTAACACTCCGACCTATACGTCGGTGCTGGCCGTCCTGCTTGCATCGGTGCTTATGCTCTCTGCGCTTACCTCCTGCGAGGAGGAGAAGCCGCGCACCGAGGGAAGCTCAGTTCAGGCCTCAAACCCATATACGAACGAGTCAGTATTCAGTGAGACAAAGAAGAAGATCCAGGACAATCCCCAGGACGCTGATTTGTGGTATCATCTTGCCGATCTTTATGACCGCAACGGCCAGTACTCAGAGGCGATAGATGCGTACAAGAAGGTCATCGAACTCAAGCCTGATATGGGGTATGCACACTTCAAGATGGGCACCGCCTATGACCGCCTCAATAAACCGAACGAGGCCATCGCTGCGCTGGAGAAAGCAACAAAGCTTATGCCTGATTACGCCGTGGCCTATAACAATCTCGGGGTGGCTTACGGGAAACTCGGCAGAATAAAGGACGAAATTACCGTTCTCAAGAAGGCTGTAGAACTGAGGCCGAAGTATGCGGCGGCTCGATACAATCTCGGCATCTCATACCTTAAGGACAGTAACAAGCAGGCATCAAAGAAACAATACGAAGCGCTCAGGACTATTGACGAGGGTGCAGCAGAAGCCTTGCAAAAAGCGATCAACAGCGCTCCGTAGCACCAAGGACCTGCGATGGTAGAGGCAAAGAGCGTTACAAAGACATACACCGTGGGGCGTCAGACACTCAAGGCAGTGGATGATGTGAGTCTCTCCGTCGCAGATGGTGAATTCCTTTCGATAATGGGGCATTCAGGCAGCGGCAAGACCACGCTCCTGAGCTTGATCGGCGGCCTGACAAAGCCGGACTCGGGTGTGATAATGGTACAGGGGAAAGACCTCTGGTCCATGCATGACGATGCACTGTCAGCCTTCAGAAACGAGAAGATCAGTTTCATCTATCAGTTCTCGAGTCTCATACCGACCCTTACCGTTTTCGAGAATGTCCTGCTCCCCATGGTGTTCGGAAAGCGTCGCGATCGTATAGAGGAGCGTGCAAGGGAACTCCTCGCCATCGTCGGCCTGGAGGATAAGACAGATGCCTATCCTGCCCAGCTCTCCGGCGGGCAGCAGAGACGTGTCGCCATTGCCCGTGCCTTTGTCACGGACCCTGATCTTGTTCTTGCCGATGAGCCGACGGGGGATTTGGATGAAGAGAGCGAGACAGAAATTATGTCTTTCTTCAAGGCCATGAACGAGACCAAGGGCACGACGTTCGTCATGGTCACGCACAGTTCGACTCTCGCCGAGAAGGCCGGACGACGGATGAAGATGAGCAACGGCATGCTCAGCGCGTTGTGAGAGCGACGGATCCAAGTGATTCTTGATCAGAATAATCCCGAGCATGTATGAATCACGTAAAGTTTCATGACGGAGGTGGTCGCAATGGGACCTAAGGAACTCTTCGAGGAGGCGCAGTTCCTGTTCATCGAGGGAAAGGAAAAGGAGAGCATCGACGCGTTCACGAAGGCTATAGAGGCCGGGGCCGATCCCTTCATGTGCTATCTCAGCAGGGGGACAGCGCATCTCAAGTTGAAGGACACGACAAACGCCCTGTCAGACTTTGACAAAGCGATTGACATCAACAGCCGGAATGCGAGGGCCTACTACTACCGGGGCATGGTCCGCATGGTCAGGGATGAACACGACAAAGCCGTCGCGGACTTCAGCAAGGCGCTGGAACTGAAACCGGACTATCCGACGGCGAAATTCGCCCGAGCCACGTCATATGCCCGGCTCGAAAAGTTCGACGAGGCTGCTAAGGACCTGAGGGCGGTCATGCCGGAGATGGAAGCGAATGTGCAGAGTTTCGTCGACGCCCACGGCATCGTGCGGACGGAAATGTGGAAGGTCATGGCCCAGGTGACGGGTGAGAGACGGCTGGAGGAGCTGGAGTTGTCGGAGGATGAGATGAGAACGCTCCAGAAATGGCTTGCCGAGGACTGAGCAGGGATTCCTTGTCGTGAATCGCGGCTAACTTCCGGACAGTCTTATTGTGCCGCCTTTCCAGGCGCAGTCTTCGTAGCCACTACTGTGCGTCGATCCATGCGAGCAGCTGTTCCTTTGTCGGCGGTGCCCCGTCCAGTTCTGTGATCTTCCTGCCATGGCGGTAGAGGATGAATT
>JBLMXV010000195.1:0-5525 GCA_050257935.1 Chloroflexota bacterium | reverse complement strand
ATAGGGATGAAGAATACCCATGCCACCCATGACGCACGCCTCGACAACGGCAATGAGAACATACTGTTCTGGTCGACGTACATCCACGACCCGGACGGAAAATTCCACGTGGGCAAATCGGACCTCAAAAGCGGAGACGTGATCAAAGATATCGTGCTGACCCCCGACCCGAGGGCGACGAAGAAGTCCCCGATCTATTGCGCATCGGGGCAGAGCAAGAAATATTACATGCCCGTATTCATGGGCAGCGAGGGATTTATCGACGTCTTCGACAAGGCCACGATGGACAAGAAACACCGCGTGTATGTGAGCGATCTCGGGTATAAGCCGGGTACCTACAAGTTCGTCCATGGTACCAACAGCCCTGACATGCAGAAGTTCGTCGTCGTCCTCAATCAGGCTGCAGAGGACGGCAAGGGGAACGGGAAAGTAGACTTCATTCTCGTCGACCTCCCTGCACTAGAAAAGGGCGAGTGGAAGGTCCTGGCGAAGAACACCCTTACCGGCGAGCCCGAGAAAACGCTCACATTCAGACAGTATTTCAGCACCGACAATAAACGCATCTATCAGTCGGCAGGTGACAGGATGTGGGTCCTCGATGCCGCAACCCTGAAGATGATCGACGAGAAGATGATCCCGGACGAAGGGCAGGTTCACGACGCCATGCCTACTCCCGATGACAAGTATGCCCTGCTCACCGTGAGAGCGCTTGGAACGGCCTGCGATGCAGGCGGTGAGCCTTTGCCCGGCAAATCCATCACAGATGGCGTCTTCATGCTGTACGATGCCGATGCGAAAAAGCTCGTAGGAAAGTCGGTCTCCACCTGCCAGACCTGTCACAAAGGCATCGGCCTCGGTGACAAGTCCGCCGTGCTCTGCGGGCTGGATGCCCACTGGAAGAAGTCGTAACGGAGCCACGAACAACTCCCGGGGTGATACGCAGAGATAACAAGCGTTACCCAGAAAGTTTCCCTTGACCTCTCCCTCGATCCCTCCCTTCACCGGAAGGGAGGGATTCCCTCTTTTGCAGAGCGCAGAAGCGGGACATGCGAGGGTTTATTTTTGTATTATTGAAGGGGGAACTTTTCATTCAGGAGTGATCAAGGCATGCCGCAGCTCCTCTCTTTTTCGTCCATAGCCCTGAAAAACGTCAGGCGCAAGCCGCTGAGGACAGGCATACTTGTCATGTCCGTAGTCCTGCTTGCCTGTGTGTGCGTCTTCGCCCTGTCGTTCATCTTTCGCGTGGACGGGAGCATCAGGAAGATGTCGGAGCGCCTCGGTGCGGACATCCTGATCGTACCCGCCGGCTCCCGGGGAGCGGCAGAAGAGGTCCTCCTCGAGAACAAGGTGAAGTCCTTCTACATGGACAAGAGCATGGTCGCCCGGCTACAGCAGTTCGAGGGAATCGACAGACTCACCTACCAAACGTATCTGGTCACCTTGTCGAGCCTCTGCTGCTCAGTTCCCGAGGCGGTCGTTGTCGCCTTCAACCAGGATACCGATTTCATCCTCACCCCCTGGCTCCCGAAAAAGCTCGGCAGAAAGCTTGGCAAGGGGGAAGCGATTGCGGGAAAGGAATCGGCGTTCAACGTGCGCCTCGGCCTCATGGACGTCAGCACCGTTATGTTCGGCAATCTTTTCACCATAGTAGGCATCCTCGACAAGACCGGGACCGGCCTCGACAACGCGATATTCATCGGCGATGAGAACATCGACGACATTCTGAAGAAGGGGAGCACCGACATCCGCCCTGATCAGATATCCATTGTCTTCGCGAAGGTAAAGAAGGGATACGACCCCCGCAAGGTCGCGGGGGCCATCGAAGACTCGATCGTCGAACTCGACACCATGACACGGAAGGACATCGGAAAGAGCCTCATCGCCGCATTTTCGGACATGAGCCGCATTTTCACGCTCACGGTGATCGTCGCATCGCTCCTCTGCGCATTCCTCGCCTGGGCCGTGTTCTCGGCAGTGGTGAACGAGAGAGCGGCTGAGATCGGCATCATGAGGGCAATGGGGGCACGGGAATCGCAGGTCTCCAGGATATTCTTCACCGAGGCCTTCGTCATCGGTGTCACGGGCAGCGCACTCGGCGTGCTGCTCGGGTCGCTCCTTTTTCAGATCCTCCTCGGAAGCTTCAACATGGTGAAGAACCTCTCTGCCGACCTCGGCGTCCTCGAACGCCTGTATGTCTCGGCTCTCGCCTTCACTCTCGGTGCAGGAATCTGCGTAGTCGGCGCCTTCGCCTCCCTCCGGAGGATCAAGAAGATAGAGCCTCTCGCGATCCTGAAAGGGCAATAGGAATGCCCCAGCTCGTCGTCGAGAATGTGACAAAGACCTACTGGATCGACGGGGTCTCCCATAATGCCGTGAATGACGCGACGCTCTCGATGGAGAAGGGCGAGTACGTCTCCATCGTCGGCCACTCGGGTTCGGGCAAGACCACGCTGCTGTCAATTATCGGCGGACTCACAAAGCCAGCTTCCGGTAAGGTGCTCTTTGAGGGCACGGACATCCTGACCCTCGACAGCGACCGCCTCTCGGAGTACCGCGCAATGAAGATAGGGTTTATCTTTCAGATGGCGACGCTCATGCCCATGCTCACCGTGAGGGAAAACCTGCTGCTTCCCGTCATGTTCGACGCTGTCACAAGGCCTCAAGCCGAGGTGCTCCACCTCGCTTCGGAACTGCTCGACCGCGTGGGGCTCGGGAACAAGGCGCAGGCATATCCTTACCAGCTCTCCGGAGGTCAGCAGAGGAGGGTTGCCATAGCCCGTGCGTTCATGAACGAGCCTGCCCTGATCCTGGCGGATGAGCCGACGGGAGACCTTGACGAGGAGACCGAGGCCGCCATGATGCAGTTCTTCGAGTCGATGAACCGCGAGAAAGGAACGACCTTCATCATCGTCACCCACAGCACTGAGCTTTCGAGGCAAACCGAAAGGCAGCTGAGGATGCACAACGGCATCCTGCTCGAGGTGCGCACCAATCCCCGGAATGGCAATTCGCTGATGCGCGGCACATCGTAACTCGCGCCAAGATCATCCCTTTCCCCATATAAAGATAACCCCAACGTCCGGAAGCAGAACATTCCTCGGCAGGCCAGAGATGCCGAAAAGACTTTATGATCGATACCTTGTTCATCTCTAGACCGCTTTTTGAGGGAACTTTCAGACCCCACCTGTGATGGATTCGAGAAGACCGGACTCTGAATCATTTTTCATCGCGTTCATAGAGGATTTGAGACGCTCTGCCCTGTGCCGAAATCCCTCGTACTTGAACCGCCTCCGGGCTCGTACGCCTATGCTATAATTGCATATGTCTTCGCTCAGCCTTGAAGGGTTGCACCCTGCAGTTTCGAAGCGTGCAGCCCCTTTCTTCGATGAAATCCTGAGAAACCACCGCGAGCGAGTCCACTCCCTTTATCTCGTGGGGAGCGCCGTCACCGCCGATTTTCACGCGAAGCTGTCTGACATCAATTCCGTGATTGTCGTTCACGAATTCGATTTCAGCTTGATGCGGTTCCTAGGGTCGATCGGCAAGAGACACAAGAAAGAGAAGGTGTCGGCACCTCTCATCATGACCCCTACCGCTATACGGGATTCTCTCGATGTCTTTCCCGTGGAGCTGCTCACCTTCAAGATGATCCACAGGACCGTGTATGGCCCTGACATACTGAGCGATCTCGACATAGACCTTCCCCACCTGCGGCTTCAGTGCGAACGGGAGATGAAAACGAGGCTCGTCGGCCTCAGGCAGGGCTATATCTCTTCGCTCGGAGACAGGGACCTTCTCGCCGGCGTCCTGTCCCAGTCGATCACCGGCACCATACCGGTCTTCCGCGGCATTGTACACCTTCTCGGTAAAGAGCCTCCCGTCGAACGAGGCGATGTGCTGGGGATACTGAAACGCGCCCTTGAGGATCACCTGGCGGCGACCGATATCCCTGTCGTCACCTCCGCCTTCGGGGAGGCACTGTCATTGAAACTCGGAGAGATCTCTCCTTCGCCGGAAAAGCTCCAGAGCTTATTCGAACGATACTATCACTCCATCGAAGCAGTGGATCGCCTGGTCAATGCGCTTCGTCTGCCGGCCGACTGAATTGGTGCGCACCCGCGTCCCGCGCAGGTCGCTCACAATCTCGTGCCTTCTTCTCACTCTTCTCCTCTTTGCTCACATCAGCACCTTTGCAGCAACTCCCGAACCGCCCGACAGGCCCCTTGATTATGTCGTGGACCTGGCCGCAGTCATCGATGATCAGACCGAGGCGCGCATCGACATGTTCCTCGGGGAACTCGAGAGGAAGACCTCTGCCCAGGTGGTAGTCCTCACCGTTTACAGCCTTGATGGCGAGAGCATCGAGGGATTCTCGCTGAGAATCGCGGAGAGGTGGAAGCTCGGGCAGAAGGGAAAGGACAACGGCCTGCTCATGGTCATCGCATACAAAGACAGGAAATACCGGTTCGAGGTCGGTTATGGCCTGGAAGGCGTCCTCCCGGACAGCATGGTGGGGACCATCGGGCGTGAATACCTTGTGCCGTACTTCAGGAAAGGCGACTACAGCAACGGAGTCCTGAACGCGGTGCTCAGCATAGCCCGCACGATCGCTGCATCCCAGGGCGTGCAACTCGAAGGCTTGCCGGCGCCTCTGAGGGGGAACCCGCCGCAGGGACACAAGATCGGATTTTTACCTGTTATAATAGGGATTGTCGCGCTTCTTCTGTTCATAGTCCTCTTCGCGAAATACCCCCGGCTCCTGCTCCTCCTTCTCATGGGCTCCGCCCTCGGCAGAAGAGGCGGGGGATGGTCGGGAGGAGGCGGGTTCGGTGGGGGAGGTGGAGGATTCGGTGGAGGATTCGGTGGTGGAGGCGGAGGCGGGTTCGGCGGAGGCGGGGCCTCCGGGAGCTGGTGACACAATGTTTACATATAAAGGGTTCCCATACCTCTATCCCTTAATGAGCCGTCCATCGTTCAGTGTACGGGCAACTCGAGGGGAAGGAGATGTCGAATCGAGCGACTCGGTAGTGTCCGTTGCCGTTGTCGGCGAAATGGAGCGACCGCAGACGCTGGTGTCTGAAGTCAAAGGGTGAGTTGAGCAGCTGCGGCGAAATGAGCCATACAACGGCAGGAGAGTACCGTCGGAGCGCGAGACGGCGTCTCCTTACCAACATGTATACTGCCGGGGCTGGGATACTTCAAAGTTTACAGGAGGTGTCATGAATAATAGGGGCGCATCAGCGGTACTCATCTTTCTCGGCATTCTCGCAGTCGTTGCGGTAATCGTGATCGGGTGGGGAGCAGGTCAGTACAACAAGGTCATCGCCATGGACGAACAGGTGAAGGCCCAGTGGGCCCAGGTCGACAACCAACTGAAGCGCCGTTACGACCTCATTCCGAATCTGGTCGAAACGGTGAAGGGATACGCAAAGCACGAGAAGGAGATATTCGAGAACATCGCCGAGGCACGGACCAAGTACTTCCAGGCACAGACGCCTGAAGACAAGATCCGGGCCTCCAACCAG
>JBLMXV010000194.1:0-27929 GCA_050257935.1 Chloroflexota bacterium | reverse complement strand
GGTGGGATGATGGTCCTCGTCCAATGCCTTGCAAATCATATGCCCGCATGGACCGTCAGGAACCGCCGGGCGCGACGGTCTGACCTAAGCAACTTGCTGTAGAACAAGCGTTTACGAGCCGGAACCCTTGGTCGCCGCACATGGCATGAAAGGGTTCGCGACCACGATGAGCGTGAAATTCCACAGTACCGCGTAATCATACGCATATGCCCGCTGGACTCGCTAACGTGCTACAATACCGCACGAAACACATTTCACACGGGAGGTGGATATGGCAGACATCGTGAGGAAAGTGGCGTATTTCGCAATGGAAGTGCCTGACAAGCCAGGAGAGGGCGCTCGGGTGCTCGGCGCGCTGGCTGAAGGCGGGGTAAATCTGCTGGCGTTCTCAGGATTTCCGAGAGGCAAGAAGGCACAACTCGATTTCATACCCGAAGACGCGGCGGTCTTCAAGAAAGCGGCACGGGCTGCGAAGATCACAACGAGGCCTCAGAAGTTCGGGCTCCTGATCCAAGGGGACGACAGGAAGGGCGCCGTGGCGGGCCTTCTCAGGGCACTCGCGGACAAGAAGATCAACGTGACGGCCATCGATGCCGTATCGGCGGGAGCCGGCCGTTATGCAGCAATCCTCTGGGTCGCAGCCAAGGATCTGAACAAGGCAGCAAAGGCGCTCGGCGCCAGCTAGCGACATAATTTACACGCAAAGCCTCTGACGCAGGGTGACGGCGGCGAAGGGACATTCTGAGCGATGCAGATGCGGAGTGTCACAATGTGCTCAGGCCTCATGCGCAAAGACACGCTGTCCATGAAGTGACGAGCCATCTGATACGAACTCTCGTCGCTTCGGAAAAGACTTGAGTCGCCTCTGCCCTGAAGCCGCGTGGACGCATGAATAGCGTGAGACAGGGAGACAAGTCGGATTACTTTCTCTTCTGTACCTCTCCCACCATCGGCACGAAGGCCACCGGGGCCATCTGGCGGGCATCGACTTCTCCCCTCGTCTTGGTGAGAAGGGTCAATGTCTGGTGGTAGACCGTGCTGCCAAGAGGGACGATGAGCCTCCCTCCTTCTTTCAGCTGTTTGATCAGCGGCGGAGGAATGTGGTTGGCTGCAGCGGTGATGATGATCGCATCAAAGGGTGCGTGCTCTTCCCACCCGAAATAGCCGTCTCCGTATTTGACCCAAACGTTCTTGTAGCCCAGGTCTCTGAGCCTCGTCGCCGCCTTGTCGGCTAGGCCCTTCCGTATCTCGATAGTGTAAACCTCCTTCACCATCCCTGCGAGCACCGCCGCCTGGTACCCTGAGCCCGTGCCTACCTCGAGAACCCGGTGCCCGGGTTTCAGGTCGAGAGCCTCCGTCATGAGAGCGACGACGTAAGGCTGCGAGATCGTCTGACCCTCGCCGATGGGTAAGGGATGGTCTGCGTAAGCCTTGTCCCGGAGCGATTCATCCACGAAGAGATGTCTCGGGACCTTCCCCATCACCTCAAGGACCCGCGCGTCTCTGATCCCTCTGCCCTTGATGTCCTGCTCCAGCATGGTGGCGCGCTTCACTGCGTAAGGGTCAGATGCGATGACGGGGAAAGCGACGATCTGGACGGTGAGAAGCGCTGCGGCAAGCCGAAACAGCGTGCGTTTGAAATGGATATGTCTCAGGAAGATAAGGGGGTGCATTGTCCCGAGATAAACTGTCGGAGTTCCTCCTTGCCGTATGGTGAGAGCGAGCGAAGCTCCTTTATGATGGGAGGCAGAACCTCTATCACCGTGTCGATGTCAGCGTCCTCATTGTACCGGCTGAGGGAAAGCCTTACCGAACCGTGGATGGCCGTGTAAGATACACCCATCGCCCTGAGGACATGACTCGGTTCGAGAGAACCGGAGGTGCAGGCAGAACCTGAAGAGGCGCAGATGCCGTACTCGTCAAGCCTCAGGAGAATCGCCTCGCCTTCCACGTACTCAAAGCTGATGTTGGTCGTGTTGGGGAGACGGCTTTTGGCGTCACCGTTTATTCTCGCACTGGGGCAGTTGGCGAGGAGGGCACTTTCGAGCCTGTCGCGGAGACCTCGCACGTGATCGACCTCGCCGCTGAGATGCGACTTCGCGAGCTCGCAGGCCTTTCCGAATCCGACGATCGAAGCAACATTCTCGGTGCCCCCCCTCCTACCCCGCTCCTGGTGGCCGCCGATGATATACGGGTAAAAGCGGGTCCCCTTCCTCACGTACAGGGCGCCGATACCCTTCGGTGCATGCAACTTGTGACCTGAAATGGTGAGCATGTCGACAGGCAATTTCTTCACATCAATGGACACCTTTCCGACCGCCTGGACCGCATCCGAATGGAAGGGGACATTCCTCTCCCTCAGCATCTCGCCGATGGCCTGTATCGGGAATACCACGCCCGTTTCGTTGTTCGCATACATGACCGACGAGACGCAGGTGTCGTCGTCGAGCGCCTTCGCGAAGGCGTCCATGTCGAGCCTCCCCATCGTGTCCACCGGCAAGAAGGTCACTCGAAGCCCCTTCCTGCTGAGATGCTTGCAGAAATTGAGGACCGCGGGGTGCTCAACCTTCGAGGTGATCACATGCCGTTTCCTCGGATAGGATTCCACGGCACTCATGAGCGCCGTGTTATCACTTTCGGTGCCGCAGCTGGTGAAGATGATCTCCTCGGACTCGGCATTGATCAAGGCTGCCACCCTGCCCCTCGCCTCTTCGACCTTCCGGTGCAACTGACCTCCGAAGGTATGCATGCTGGACGGATTGCCGTAGAGGTCCTTCAGGTACGGGAGCATCTCATCGAACACCTCGGGAGCGATCCTGGTAGTTGCGTTGTTGTCGAGATAAATCGTTCTCATCCCTCTTCGACGACGATGTCGCCGCTCACGAGTTCCCTCAATTTCTCCTCGATCCCCTTCAGAGTCACCCCTCCCATGGGGCAGGCCACACACATGGCCCTCAGCGCGACGATCACCTTATTGCCGTCGACGTCTATCAACTCTATGTCTCCTCCGTCAGCCTGAAGCCGGGGCCTGATCTCCGTCTCTATCACTTCCTGTATGAGTGCGATTTTCTGCAGGTTGGTGAGCCTCTTCGGTGCCACTGTCTTCTGGGCGGGCAGCTTCACGGACCACAGGTCCTTCAGGATCTCCTCGATGAGGGGGATGCAGGTACCGCACCCGCCGCCTGCCTTGGTGTAGTTTGTGATCTCCTCAACTGTGGTGAGGTGATTTTCGACTGCGACCTTCCTGATCTTTTCCCCGGTTACATCGAAGCACTTGCAGACGACATCTTCGCCTTTTTCCTCTTCCCCCTTCACGCCGCGATAGTTCCTGACCGCCGCGTCGAGCGCCTCCATGCCCATCACTGAGCAGTGCATTTTCTCCTCTGGCAGGCCGCCGAGGTATTCGGCGAGATCCTGGTTTGTCAGCTTTAGGGCCTCATCAACGGTCATGCCTTTGATCACTTCGGTGAGTGCCGAAGAACTCGCAATCGCAGAGGCACAGCCGAAGGTCTGAAACTTCGCATCGACGATCCTGTTCGTCTCCTTGTCAACCTTGAGGGTGAGCCTGAGTGCATCGCCGCAGACTATACTCCCGACCTCGCCGACGGCATCGGGATTTTCTATCTCGCCGACATTCTTAGGATGAAGGAAGAGATCCTTGACCTTCTCGGTGTATTCCCACATGCCCTATTCTTACCCGAAAGTCCTTGTCGTGTCAACGAAAGCCGTGACTGCATTCGTGTGTGTATGCAGCGTTAACGTATAATGAACCTCGAAACATTCCCCGGCCCTCACATGATCGAATATACAGGATTCCATTACTGCCCGCGTTGCGGAGCCGCAAGTGTAAGAGCACACCGCAGGAACGCCGTCACCTGCGATGGATGCGGGTTCGTGTACTTTCACAATTGCGCTGCCGCAGTTGCGGGGATCATCGAAACCCCCGGCGGCATCGTGCTCATCAGGCGGGGGAAGGAACCCGGTGCGGGACTGTTCGACCTGCCCGGTGGTTTCGTCGATTACGGCGAGTCACTCGAATCGGCGCTCCTCAGGGAGATAAGAGAAGAAGTGAGCGCAGAAGCGAGGATCGCGTCGTATTTCGCCTCCTATCCGAATCGCTATGCATACCACGGGGTTGTCTATCTCACGACCGATGCAGTGTTCATCTGTGAGGCAGCGGGGATCGGACAAGCGTTCGTGCCGACCGACGAGGTGGGGCAGTGCCAAATCGTGAGGCCGAGCGAGATAGATCTCGGGACGATCGCCTTTGATTCGATCAGGTCTGCGCTTGCAGACTACCGGGCGCGAAGGCAGGAAGTCTGACGGGCCCGGGAACACGTATCGGTAGACAGAATTGCTGCCGGAGCGGGGCGCCATTTTCATGCCTGTCTCCTCAAGGTTCTTCACGTCGACAAAAGGGACAGCCTGTGACGTAACCTTTGGCAACCGGTCGTCCCACTTCTCTATCGCCGTGAGGCTCGCCTCGATCTCCATTCTGCCCGACTCCCCGTTCTCCAGCACCCCTATCACTACCTGATCCACGCGACCTCCGGATCGTGACTACTTTACTGCTTCTTATCGACACGTCCGCGTCAGAATTTAGCCATTAGACTCCGTGGCCCACGGGTACGACAATTTTTACTTTTCTTTTAGTCTTGTGGTAACGTTATTGATTCACTTTCCAAAAAGGAGATCCAGGGATGAAGAAAGCAGTGGCAGCGGGGCTCATGGTGCTCTTCCTCGCCTCCTGTGCCAAGGAGGGAGGCAAGACGGGGGAGTACGTCGCAAAGATAGACGGCGCCACCATCACGGCAGATGACGTAAAGAAAGAGATGGCAGGGCTGCCCGACATGGCAAAGAACTTCTTCCAGGGCCCGGAGGGGACTTCGAAGTTCGTCGACGAACTCGTCAAGAGGGAACTCCTCTACCTCGAGGCCAAGAAGAAGGGAATGGATAAGAACGAGGAATTCCAGCGGAAGATCGAGGATTTCAAGAAGATAACCCTCATAAATCAGCTTCTCGAGAAGGAAATAGAGGCGTGGTCAAAGGTCAGTGAGGAGGATGCGAAGAAATACTACGACACGCACAAGGACGAATTCATCGCGCCTAACCAGATAAGGGTGAGTCAGATCCTCGTCAAGACAGAAGAGGACGCTAAGAAGGCCTATGACAGGCTTAGAAGTGGTGAAGACTTCGCAAAGGTTGCTGCGGACATGTCGATCGATAAGTCCAGCGCCAAATCAGGCGGGGACCTTGGCTCCTTCAAGAGGGGTGAGATGGCGAAGGAACTCGAGGATGTGGCCTTCCGGACCAAGAAGGGTGAGGTGAGCGTGCCGATCATGATGAAAGACGGCATTCACATCCTCAAAGTAACGGACGTGAAGGGTACGACGGCCGATTTCGACAAGGCGAAGAGCGCCATCATACAGCGGCTCACTTCGAAGAAGCAGAAAGAGGGGTTCGACAACTACATCGACGGACTTAAGAAGAACTACAAGATTGAGATTAACAAGGACGCGCTCGCGAAACTCGCGCCTCCCGGCGCCGCCACGAAGCCGGAGGGTGAGGAGAAACAGGAGACCCCAAAAGAGCAGCAGGGTGCTCAGAAGTCCAAATAAGATTATTTGCCGATGCAGAACTGACTGAAGATCCTGTCAAGTATGTCTTCAGTCGTAACAGCGCCGACGATCTCTCCCAGATAGTTCAGGGACTCCCTCAGGTACAGAGCCGTGACCTCGAGGGGGTCTCCCTGATCGAGGCACCTCGTCACCTCAGATACCGCCTCCAGCGCATGATCGATTGCCTGCTTGTGTCGCATGTTCGTGATCAGCACTCCTTCGGTCTGTGAGGAGCCTTCCTCCCTACCATTCCTACCGACGGGCATGAGGAGCGAATAGACCTCGTCTTTCAGGTCTTCGATGCCTTCGCCCGTCAGGGCGGAGATACTGACAGTCCGGCAGGAATTGCAGCCGTGGGGTAAGCTGAATGAGGGGTTGCGAATGTCGCACTTGTTGACCACGTACAGTGTCTTCTTGGCCCGTACCCTCTCGACCAATTCCTCATCCGCCTTGTCGGCGCGCCGGCTCCCATCGAATACAGCGATGACGACATCGGCATGTTCGAGGGCACCGAGGCTCCTCCTCACACCATCGAGCTCCGCAAGGTCGTGGGTCTCCCTGATACCTGCTGTGTCCATGATCCTCAGGGGGACGCCCTGTATGTTGAGACACTCCTCTATCACATCCCTTGTCGTTCCAGGAATCTCGGTCACAATCGCCCTGTCGGCATCGAGCAGGGCATTGAGGAGTGAAGACTTGCCGACGTTCGGCTTGCCCACAATGGCAGCGGCAACACCTTCCCTGAAGAGTCTTCCCGCCTCGAACCCTCGCGATAGAGATGAGAGCTGCCTCTCCAGGTCTCGTATCGCGGCCGCCATGTGCGCTTTTTCGACGGGCTCGATCTCGTCCTCGGGGAAATCGATGTATGCCTCCACGAGTGCACACAGGTCAAGCAACTCTTCCCTGAGCCGGAGTATCCGCTCAGAGAGGCGGCCTTCCAGCTGCTGAATGGCAAGCCGCTCAGCGCGGCCCGTCCTCGCCCTGATTACATCGATCACCGCCTCGGCCTGCGAGAGATCGATCCTTCCGTTCAGGAAAGCCCGCTTCGTGAACTCTCCTGGTTCGGCAAGACGTGCTCCCTCGCGCAGGAGCAGACTCAGGACGCTTTTCAGCGGTACCGGACCGCCGTGGCAGCTTATCTCGATTACATCCTCTCGCGTGTAAGTGCGCGGTGCCCTCATGACCCCGATCAGCACTTCGTCGATGCGCTCTCCGGTCTGGGGGTCGACGACATGACCGTACACGATCGTGTGCGATCTCGACGCCGCGAGCGTCCTGCCCTTGGGTGAACGAAAGATCTTCTCCGCGAGGCTCTCTGCCCTGTCCCCGCTGACGCGGACGATGCCGAGACCCCCTTCGCCAAAAGGGGTGGATATGGCGGCTATCGTGTCATCGAGAAACATTGTGAGACGATCAGGCGGGTTTCTTCTCAGCCTTCTTGTTCACATAGAACTGCTGAGCGATGCTCAGAACATTGTTCGCAAGCCAGTAAACCACAAGGCCGGAAGGGAAACTGAGGAAGAGGAAGGTGAAAAAGATGGGCATCAGCATCATGAGCTTCTGCTGCCTGGGGTCCATGGTCGAGGGCGTCATCTTCTGCTGGATCACCATCGTCACACCCATGATGATCGGGAGCACGTAGTACGGGTCCTTCACCGAAAGGTCGTGTATCCAGAGTGCGAAGGGTGCACCTCTCAGCTCGATCGCGATGAGCAGCACCTTGTACAGAGCGAAGAACACCGGGATCTGAAGCACCATGGGCAGACAGCCGCCCATGGGGTTCACCTTGTGCTTCTTGTAAAGCCCCATGAGTTCCTGCTGCATCTTCTGAGGGTCCTTCTTGTGCTTCTCCCTGATCTCGGCCATCTTGGGCTGAATGTCCTGGAGCTTCTTCATCGACTTCTGCCCTTTGTTCACCAGGGGTATGAAAGGTATGCGCACCAGCACCGTGAGGATGATGATGGCGACCCCGTAGTTGTGCACCAGTCCGTAGAAAAACTTGAGCACCCAGAAAAGGGGCCGCGCGAGTATGGAAAAGAAGCCGAAGTCTACGATGTGCTCGAGGCCGTATCCGAGTGACTTCAAGCGGTCGTATTCCTTCGGTCCCGCATAGACAAGGTATTCATTGCCGCCGTCAGGGATCTGGACGGCGATGAGTACCGTCCCGTCCTTGTTCCAGACCTTGGCCTCCTGAACCGCTCCCTTCGGCACGATGGCGGAACAGAAGTACTTGTCCTCCTGGGCTATCCATTTTATCCGTTCCCTGAACTCTCTCGGTTCCTTCACCTTGTTCTGCTCGAACTCGATGCGGTCGGCGTCCTGGAGAATCACGGCGCCATGATGCACCGAGTCCTCCTTCTCGACGATACCGAAGTCCTTGCCCAGGGTGATCCAGTATGCACCGGTGCCGCTCACCTCGTCCTTGACCGAGATGGCGTAATGGTCGCGCGTGAAGGTGTACGAGCGTCGCACCGACAGATCGCCCGTGGAGTACTCAAAGGTGATCGTCGACTTCGGCGATTGAGGGGTCAGCTTGACGTCCGACGAGGACGTGACAAATGCCACTTGGCCCAGTTGAAAGCTGTCATCCGATCCTATCGCAAGGGGCGGCACCAGTTCGTCGCCTTTGAGGACGATGTGCTTGCCTGTCTTGTCCTTGTAATCCTTCAGTTCCACCCGACTCACGGTCCCGCCTCTCGTGGTGAGGACCGTCCTGAAGAGGTCACCCTCCACGGATATCTCCCGTTCAACTCCTCCGGCGGCCGTCCTGGGGAGTGCCGGAGCAGGCATGACAGCGGCGGGCTTCCCCTCTTGTTTCGCCTCTTCCTTCACCGGGGGGCTCTTCACGGGAGGGCCGGCAATCTTCTCGAAGAAGAACTGGTAGCCCATCAGGATCGCGATCGAGATCACGATCGCAACTATCATTCGTTTTTCCATAAGAGAGTTCCTTACATTACCTCACAGGATCGAAGCCGCCGGGATGAAAAGGGTGGCACTTCACGATCCTCTTCAGGGAGAGGGCCCCCCCCTTCAGGGCGCCGTACTTCGTAATCGCTTCCAGGCTGTACTCGGAACATGAAGGGGTGAATCGGCAACAGGACGGGAGCAGGGGCGAAATGCAGTATCTGTATCCCCGTATGAAGGCTATAAGCAGAGCGCGCGCCACAGGTGTGCCCCCCTATGCCGTCAGCCGCTTTCTCCCCTTCGCCCTTCTTTTTCTGATTACCATCCTTCCCCCCCGTGTGCTCATGCGGGTGAGAAAACCATGGGTCTTTTTTCTTCTCCCCTTGTGGGGGTGATAGGTCGTATAGGTGCCCATAAACGTACCTCCACTGGCAAAATGCAAAACGCAATTTTAGCCTTTCCTTTTCAGGAAAGTCAATCAGTTTGCCGCCGGGAACGCAACGCTGTCGTCGTAGAGCGAGGGCTACATACATCAGACCCGCACCCCTATCCTCTCCCTCAGAGGGGAGAGCGTGTATCATAAATGTTCACACTATTTCCTGAGACTGTGGAGGCGCTCCGCCCCGCTCCGAAATGCAATTGTAGGCGGAATCATGCGGGTTAGGGCCGCCAGTGCTCGACAAACTTGCCGTCCTTGGTGATCCAGACGACATAGGGAGCCACTGCGACATCTCCTTTGTCGGTGAAGCGGACCTTCCCCATGGAACTCGAGAACTCCATCGAATGAAGCTTGTCCGACACCGCCTTCCCATCTGTGGTCTTTGCCTCCTGTATAGCGGAAAGGAGGATGGAAGTTGCATCATACGCATAGTTCGAATAGGGACCGATCTCCCCGAACTTCGCCGTATACTTCTCCACAAAAGCCTTGGCCTCCGGGAAATTCTTCGCATCGGGACCGAAGGTGAGGTACGTACCTTCCGCCGCTTTCCCCCCCGCTATCTCGATGAACTTCGGGTCGATCGCCCCGTCGCCGCTCATAAACGGCACGTTCAGGTCGATCTCCCTCGCCTGTTTCACGAGCAACCCGGCCTCGGGATAGTACCCCCCAAAATAGATCAACTCGGGAGCCCTCCCCTTGATTGAGGTGAGCACTGTCTTGAAATCCTTGTCCCCCTGCGTTATGCTCCCGTAATAGACGACCTCAACCCCCTGTCCGAGGTTCTTCTTGAACTCATCCGCAAGCCCCTGCCCGTAAGTCGTCTTGTCATGCACGACCGCCACCTTCTTGAGTTTCAGCACATCCGTGACATAGGTTGCGCCCACCTTTCCCTGCTGGTCATCCCTGCCGCAGACCCGGAAGACAGAGTGGTACCCGCGCTCCGTGAGCAGCGGATTGGTCGAGCCGGGGCTGATCATGGGTACGCCGGCCCGGTTGTATACGTCAGACGCCGGTATGGAGCAGCTGGAATTGAAATGTCCGATCACACCCACTGCGCCCTCATTCACGAGTTTGTTGGCAACAGCCACAGCCTGTTTAGGGTCGGACTGATCGTCGCCCACGATCATCTCGATCTTCTTCCCGAGTACTCCGCCCTTTCCGTTCCACTCCTCGAGCGCGATGGTAACCCCGTTCCTGAAGTCGGTGCCCATCTTCGCCTGGGGACCCGTCATAGGGCCAGCCACGCCTATCCTGATGACCTCTTCCTTCTTCTGGCAACCGCAGAGCACGAGCACGATCGAAATCAAGACCATCATCAACTGGGCACACCGTCTCATTGTTCCTCCTTGGTAGTTAGCTAGAGTCTGGCCATAAAGTAACCTTCATGTGTTTATAGGCAGACGTAATCATGGTGACATCCCCACCCCATTCAAACCGTCTTTCGGGAATCAACGTCACGGGACAGGTATGAGAAGTCAGTGACGGGTTTGTTTCGCAAAGGCGGAGATGAACCGCATCGCACGTTCCGCCGGGTCTCCGCCGATGAGGCCAGACGAGACCGCTACGCCGTCGCTTCCGGTCCCGAGGACCGAATCCACCGTATCGACAGTGATCCCCCCTATGGCGATCACGGGAACGCGCACCGTAGCCTTCACTTCCCTCAAAGGTCCAAGCCCTTGCGGCTCTCCCGCCTCCTTGGTGACTGTCTCGAATATCGGCCCGAACCCGATGTAGTCAGCCCCGATCTTCTCCGCCTCAACGGCTTCGGCGAGGGAATGGGTGGAGATGCCGATGACCCTGCCGCCCATGATCTTCCTTGCCTCTGCCAGGGGCAGGTCATCCTGGCCGAGATGGACACCGTCGGCTTCAACTGCAAGAGCGATATCGGCGTAGTCGTTTATGATGAGGCACGCTCCGGTCCTGTGCGTGAGCTCGCGCAGTGCCACCGCCTCGCGGTAAACATCCCTCTTCGGCTTTTTCTTCTCACGGTATTGCACCCATCGTATGCCTGCCGCGAGAAGCGCAGGGAGCACATGTTCGAGCGCATCCGCCCTCGTGATGAAACAAACTCCCCTCAGGCAGTGCGGGTTCCTACTCAGTGGCATGGGGAGCGTCCTTCGCCTCGCCGGAAGGCGCCGGGTGCTCACCCTCTCTGTGGGCGTTCATCCTGCTCACGAAGTCGGTGGTGAAGGATCCCTTGATGAAATCAGGATGAACCATGACCTTCTTGTGGAATGAGATCGTCGTCCTGATTCCCTCAATGACGAACTCATCAAGTGCGCGCCTCATCCTCGCGATGGCTTCTTCCCTGTTCCTGCCCCTGGCGATCAGCTTCGCGATCATGGAATCGTACTGCGGCGGTACGTGCCAGCCTGCGTACGCTGCGGTGTCCACCCTGACTCCCGGCCCCCCCGGCAGGTGAAGTCGGGTGATCAGGCCGGGCGAAGGGATGAAGTTCTCCGGATCTTCCGCGTTGATCCTGCACTCGATCGCATGACCGGTCTGCTTGATCTGGTTCTGCCTGTAGCTGAAAGGAAAGCCGGCTGCAATTCTGATCTGCTCCTTTACGATGTCGATGCCTGTTATCTCCTCAGTCACCGGGTGCTCAACCTGAACCCTCGTGTTCACCTCCATAAAGTGGATCGCCTGGTCCTGGTCCACGATGAACTCAATGGTCCCCGCACTCTTGTACTTGAGGGCCTTGGCCGCCCTCACTGCAAAATCGCCGACCTTCTTCCGGAACTTCTCCGTCGATATCGGAGACGGTGCTTCCTCCACAAGTTTCTGGTGTCTCCTCTGGATTGAGCACTCGCGCTCGCCGAGATGAATGACGTCGCCTTTGCCGTCGGCGAGGATCTGGACCTCGATATGCCTGATCGAAGGCAGGTATTTCTCCACATACAGCTCGCCCATGCCGAAGGCGGCAAAGGCCTCCCGCTGCGCCATATGGAATTCCTGCGAAAGCTGCTGCTCATCTCTCACAACCCGCATCCCCCGGCCTCCGCCGCCGGCTGACGCCTTCAGCAAAAGCGGAAAACCGATCTTCTTGGCGACCTTGGCCACAGTTTCCTCCGATGTTACGGGGCCGTCGCTTCCCGGCACTACGGGGATACCCCTACGCTTCATCACCTGTCGTGCCTTCGCCTTATCCCCACCGAGCCTCATGGTCTCAGGTGATGGCCCTATGAACGTAATGCCGGACGTTGCACAGGCTTCAGCGAACTGGGGGTTTTCGGACAGGAACCCGTAACCGGGGTGTATCGCCTCGGAGTCGGTAATCTCGGCTGCGCTCAGAATCGTGGGTATGTTGAGATAGCTCTGTGCAGGCCCTGCGGGTCCGATGCAGATCGCCTCATCGGCGAGCTTCACATGGAGGGCGTCCCGCTCGATGTCGGAGAAGACCGCCACTGTACGTATATCGAGCTCCCTGCAGGCGCGGATGATCCTGAGGGCAATTTCTCCGCGGTTGGCTACGAGTATCTTCTTGAACAGCTTCATTTTCTCCCGTGCGTCCTCTCCCCAGCCTAGCGGTCTTTCTGGGGCGTCACAGGCTTCAGGGTAACGGTTCCTGCAGAGGCTCTATCAGAAAGAGCGGCTCCCCGTATTCGACAGGATGCCCGTTGTCAACGAGAATCCTCACGACCTCCCCCTCAACCTCGCTCTCTATCTCGTTCATCAACTTCATCGCCTCGATGATGCAGAGGACCTGCCCCTTCTTCACCTTCGCGCCTACTTCGACAAAGGGAGACGCTTCCGGAGAGGGAGCCCGGTAGAATGTGCCAACGATCGGCGAGGTGATAGTCACGAGCCCCTTTCCGGCCTCAATCTCGATCACCTTGTCCCTCGACTCCCTCCTCTCAGACGGCACGGGGTGCTGGATCTCAAGATGACCGAAGAACTTCTCCCGCCTGATCTTGACCTTGGTACCCTCTTTCTCGATCTGGAGGTCGGTGATGTCGGTGTCCTTCAACATGGCCATTAGCTGCTTTAACTCGTCAAGTTCCATGGCTGTCCTCCGCGCTCGCGTGCCCCGCCCTGGCTGGTGTCCGATGAGGAAGGCACGGGAGAGAGAATCCGTGCGTTCTTGAGAGGCATCTTCTGCCCACCGCCTACTTCGCCTTTTCTATGTACTCGGATGTCCTCGTGTCGATCTTCAGGATATCACCGACGGACACGTGGAACGGCACCTTGACTACCGCGCCGGTCTCGAGTTTCGCGGGCTTGCTGCCTCCCGAGGCGGTGTCACCCTTGAATGCGGGCTCCGTCTCGGCAACGGCGAGTTCCACGAACATCGGCGGCTCCACGAGCATGGGCTCACCCTTGTAGTAGAGAATGGTGACCGTCATGTTCTCCTTTATGAACTTCTTTGTGTCGCCGAGTTGGGCAGTGGTGAGAGGAACCTGCTCGTAGGTCTCGGTATCCATGAAGTAGTGAAGCTCATCCTGGGCATACAGGTACTGCATCTGCCTTTCCTCTAAGGCGGGAGCCTCAAACTTCTCACCGGCAGAGAAAGTCTCTTCAAGAACCCTTCCGGTCTTCAGGCTCTTTATCTTAGTCCTCACGATAGGGGCGCGCTGCTGCATTTTAACATGCTGGAACTCTATCACCTCGTAAGGCTCACTCTTGTATTCGATTTTCGTTCCCCTTCTGAAGTCAGCCGTCGTAATCAACTCACACCTCCACTCGGTCCGAACCACGTGCTTCCCCGCGTTGCTGCAAGCTCCGCGGTCCTGCACCAGGTCCGGTACTTGTCACTCGATATTATGCAGTTCCCTGCTCAGGCTCGTGAGGAGTTCCGCCCCTTCGTCGCGCACTATCACCATATCCTCGATCCTCACGCCACCCAGGTCGGGTATGTAGATGCCCGGCTCTATCGTGAATACCGAGCCCTCTGTGATCACATCCGTGCTGGTCCTCGAGATGTAGGGCGCCTCGTGGACCTCGAGTCCGACTCCGTGTCCCGTACCGTGTCCAAAATAGACACCGTAGCCCGCGTCCGCAATCGCAGTACGTGCAGCAGCGTCGATCTGCTTCGCCTTCGCTCCGGGACGCACCGCCTGTATCGCCTTCTCACGGGCTCCGTTCACCACCTGATAGATGGCGACCTTCTTTGCAGACTCACCACCTGAGACGAGGAGCGTCCTCGTCATGTCCGCATAGTATCCATCTGATTCGCCGCCCCAATCGATGGTCACGAGATCCCCCCGCTCGATCTTCCTGTCCGTCGGCTTCGCATGGGGCATTGAAGAGTTCCTTCCGGACGCGACTATTATATCAAAAGGCACAGCCCGGCAACCGTTCCGTTTGAGCTCGGCTTCCAGACGCAGCGAAATCTCTCGCTCGCTCACGCCGGCCCTGATTCGCGGCCTGATCGCAAGAAAAGAGCGCTCCGCCCTCTCCACCGCCCTCCTTATGCTTTCTACCTCGCCGCTGCTCTTCGCCCTGCGCAGCCGCTCAACCGCGCCCTTCACCGGCGTCAGCCCGATCTTCAGTGTGCCCAGCAGTTCGTAAGACTCGAACGGAAGAGAAGAGTCAAATCCGAGAGCGACAATGCCGAGCTGTTTCACAAGCGTGCGCAGCGTGTCGATCCTTTTCCCCCGCTGTATGACGACGTCCCAGCCCAGGACTTCTTTGCCTGACTGTTCCTCATACCGAAAATCGGTCACAAAGACCTTTTCGTCTTCCGTGACGAGCACGAAGGCCGATGAACCGGTGAAGCCGGTGAGATAGCGCACATTCCTTACGTTCTCACTGTAGAACGCCGGAACCCTGTGGCGCCTCATTATGCGCCTCAGATCGACGGCAGCCGAATCGACTCTTCCTGCGGTCATCGTCAGGAAGTCCCGCCGTGCTGCCCCTGCGAGGCCTGCCTCAACTCGGCGACTCTGTCGAGTATCGTCCCCGCGACCTCCTCCTTTGACATCAGGGGAACTTTCCTCTCTTCGTCTCGGCCGATGATCACCACCTCGTTGGTGTCCACGTCGAAGCCGCTGCCTTGACGGGAGACGTCGTTAAAGACAATCAGATCGCATCTTTTTGCCGCAAGCTTTTCCTTCGCCCGGTCGAGGCGGGGCCCTGTCTCGGCCGCGAAACCGACCGTAAAAGGCCGCCTGTCGAGACGGCCGATCTCCCCGAGTATGTCGACCGTGCGATCGAGCCGCACCTCAAACTCCTCTTTCTTGTCGACCTTGCAGGCTGCCGTCTCGGAGGGCCTGAAATCCGCCACTGCGGCGGACATGATCAGCACGGTGGATGAGGCGAGGCAGTCCATCACCGCGCGGTGCATATCCGAGGCAGACTCCACCCTGATCACCCGGACACCGTCAGGCGGCCTGAGCGACACAGGACCGGTCACAAGCGTGACCTGCGCCCCGCGGCGCCGCGCCACCGTCGCCAGGGCAAAACCCATCTTTCCCGAAGATCTGTTCGAAAGATACCGCACAGGGTCGAGATACTCGCGCGTCGGTCCCGCTGTCACGAGCACCCGTTCACGGGCGAGGTCCTGCGGCGAAAGCGCGGCCTCGACTGCGTCGAGTATCGTCTCCACCTCCGCCATCCTCCCAACCCCCTCGTCTCCGCAGGCGAGGATTCCCCTCTCGGGTCCGACGGTCATCACGCCGCGATCGGCAAGAAGCGCCAGGTTTTGCTGCACCACGGGATTTTCCCACATTCGCGCATTCATGGCAGGGGCGATCATTACTTTTCCCTGATAGGCAAGAAGTGCGGTCGAAAGGAGGTCGTCAGCTATTCCGTGGGCATATTTCCCTATGATGTCCGCCGTGGCGGGTGCGATCAGAAAAAGGTCTTTACCGGCGGGCAGGGAGATGTGCGACAGCGGCGAGTGCCACATGTCGGAATAGAGACGGTCCCCCGAGGCGAGCTGCAGCGAAAGGGGGGTAATAAAACGCTGCGCAGCCTCGGTCATAATGACGTCGACGGCGGCCCCCCTGTCCCCGAGCCTCCTGACGAGATCCACAGACTTGTAAGCGGCGACGCTGCCGGTGACGCCTATGAGGAGAGTGGCACCCCGGCGCACTACCCCTCACTTCGACACAGGCCTGTCATTCACCCTCATCGCCTTCGCTGAAGAGCTCCTCAAGGGCCCTCTCGTTAGTCTCCCTCTCGTGGAGATAGACCTTGAGGTCCTTCTCAAGCTCGGAGAGGTCGGCGATGGGAGCGCGCTTGCCTTCCATGAGTTTCTTATAGTCTATCTTCTCAGCCTTCTCCCTGGCGACTGCAGCCTCGTCGCCGGTGAGGAACGGGATATCGCCCGACAGCACCTCGAGCAGGGCGGTCGTCGTGACCTTGTTTGCCTTGGTCTTAAGGCGTGGCGACGCGCCGAGAGCAAGCTCCCTGGCCCTCTGTGCCGCGATCACCACCAGCCTGTATTTGCTTCCTAAGCCCTCCCTGTCATACTCAACAGGTAACGAAGTGATGTCCATCTAATCCTCCTGTAGGAACTCCTGTTCTATCCATGTCTGGTCCATCCGCCGGATCCGCGCCCTCTCGGAAACGATGATAGAGCAGAGCAGCGAGAACGCTTCCTCTAAATAGTCATTTACTATACCATAGTCATACGCTGAATACTGCCTCACCTCGTCCCTCGCCGTCTTCAGTCTCGACTCTATCACTTCGGAGGAGTCGCTCATCCTGCCCTCCAATCTCCTCCGCAACTCCGTCAGCGAAGGCGGGAACACGAACACGAGGACACTGTCCGGAAAGTGGCGCCTGATCTGGCTTCCCCCCTGTATATCGATATCGAGGAGCACGTCGACGCCCGAGTTCAGAAGATCTTCTATGCGCCTCTTCGATGTGCCGTAGAAATTGCCGTGGACCCGGGCCCACTCCACGAACTCACCCTCGGTGATCATGGACCTGAACTCTTCCTCGTCCACAAAGGTGTAATGCACGTCCTGTATCTCCCCCGGGCGGGGCCTCCGGGTGGTGTACGAGACCGACTCGCGGATGTCGGGAAGCGAGGAGAGAAGCCGCTCGCACAGTGTCGTTTTGCCCGTCCCCGACGGCGCAGACACGACGAACAGATTCCCCCTAAGAGCCTTCGTCATCTACCCTGCCTGCGGCTAGCCCCGCGAACCTCTGGGTGAGAGTCTCCGCCTGGAGAGCCGAGAGTATGATGTGGTCGCTGTCGGTCACGATCATGGCGCGCACCTTCTTGCCCTCCGTCGCGTCAATCAACTTACCGCGGTCCTTCGCCTCCTGACGCAACTTCTTGAGCGGCGACGAGCCGGGATTCACGATCGCCACCACCCTAGAGACGGCCACCACATTGCCGAAACCGATATTCAGGAGAACCCGCTTCATTCCCTCTCCGCGCAGGCAACAGCCCATTCCGGCTGCGGGCCGGCATCACTCAAGGTTCTGAACCTGCTCCTTCAGCCGTTCCAACTCGGTCTTAATCTCCACCGCAGCGTTTATGATGTCCAGGTCCGCTGCCTTCGCCGAGATCGTGTTTGTTTCCCTGTGCATCTCCTGGAGGAGGAAATCGAGCCTCCTGCCGATGACGCCTCCAGCCGCAAGCAGGGAACGGAACTGTCCGACATGACTCTTCAGCCTGACCAGTTCCTCGGTGATGTCCATCTTCTGCGCCGCGATGGCTATCTCCTGGGCCACGCGCACCTCGTCTACGGGAAGATCGGCCATCAACTCAGCCACTTTCCTGGTGATGGCGTCTCTGAACGCAGGAGCCAGATCGCCGGCACGTAGTTCGATCATGCGGTGCAGGTGTTCGACATGCGTAAGCCTTGATTGCACATCCTCCAGCAGGACCGATCCCTCACGCTTCCTCATCTCCCCGAGCATGCTGATCGCCCCTCTCACTGCATCGAAGAGGGCCTTTTCGTCGACCGTCTGCTCCTGAACAACCAGGAGGTCGCGATACGCCGAAAACAGATCGACCGTGAGAGCGCCGCCCAATCCGAGGTCGCTCTTGAGTTCTGAGAACGCCGCATGAAGAGACCTCGCCATAGCTTTGTTAAGCACCACGCGGACCTGCCCAGGGTCGACGATCGAGATCGTCACATCGAACTTGCCCCTCGAGAAGCGCTCCCTGATCTGCGCCCGGACCGGCACCTCGTACGCCGTGAAGAGCGCGGGAGCGCGCACGGTGACGTCGGCATGCTTGTGGTTCAGGGAACGGATCTCAACCTTGATCCCCCCTGCCTCTGCAGAACCGTATCCCGTCATGCTCTGAAGCGAGGACATCCCTTCTTCACCCTCCCGGGATCCTGGCCACCGAGGGCAAAAAGGAAACTCCCCTCACCTTCACCAGTTTGTGCCTCGATGCCGCACCCTTGAGTATCGTCACGTCGCTCTTCCTCACTCCGAAGGCCTCAGAAAGGACCTCGACGAGTTGTTCGTTCGCCGCGCCTCCCACGGGCGGCGCCGTCAGCCTCACCTTGACTACCGAGTCGAGGGCCCCGGCAATCTCTCTCCGCGAAGACCGAGGATCGACTCTCACCTCCACAATGATCCCATCTTTCACCTTCCGGTGCGGTATCTCAATCATGGCTGACGTGTCCCGCCACGGGCGTGCTCCCCGCTGTTATGTAAGAGGCATAGTAAAATTTGAAGTATATCCTAGTAGTGCCTATCGTGACAACCGCCAGGGCTACCCCCGCGATCACGTCGACGACATAGTGATAACGGCAGTAGACGGTCGCCACGACCAACAGGACGACGAATGGAGTGAAGAGCCGAAACAGCGCCCCGGCATGACGCGAAGCAATGAAAAGCACTGTAAGCGCAATGGCCGTGTGGCCGCTCGGGAAGGCGTCGCGCTTGATTCCCTCCAGCATGTTCAATACCCTCTGGATCGTCTCGGCAAGAAGGAACCCTCCAACCTCACTCTCATGAAGGTGGCTCATCACGTACCGGGGACCGAGGGCGGGAAACAGGATGTAGCCGATATAGGACAGGTAAAAACACAACAGTATCGCGAATATCGTCTCCGAGAAGGCTGTGTCGTCCCTCTTCAGTCTCACGTACACGCCCAGTGTCACGGGGAGGAAATAATACGAAGAGTACGCAGCCTGCAGCACATCCGTGAGGTAAGGGTTGACAAACCTCTCGAGGTACACCGTCGGATATACGCCGAAGAGAAGGTAATCGAGCCTGATCAGGATGTGATCGATGTCCCGGGGGTTCACGGAGTGCACCACGAGTCCCAGGCTGTCGAAGATCACGAGAACGGCGACGACTGGAAACACGAGGTCGTGGCTCAGGGCGAGGAAGGGGCTTAGCTTCCTCAGCGAGGGGAGAGCCCACTGCACGGCCGCCAGCGACAGGTAGATGAGCACGAGCACGAAGGCAGAGGGAATGGCGCGGTGAAAGGCAGCCGTGAGCATGGCGAGACACAGGCAGAAGCCGACTGTGAGAATGTCCGAGGGCCTCATGGAATGAACCCAGACCCCGGTTCTTTTCACACTACCCCGGGCTCCGCACCCTGCCTGCTGAGAAAACGCGCCGCAGGGACGCCGGGGGCTACCGTTTGCATGAGAGTACGGGGGTGCACGGTCCCGGCTGCTCCTTCGCGTCTCAACCGCTAGCTTGTTCCGGAAAGCTTGGCCAGGGCCCTTTTCACCGCCTTCTCCTTCCTCGAGAGTTGCCTGGCACTTCCCTTCCGCGACCGCATGGTTTCGTCATCCTCGCCGACGATTGTCTTGTCATCGATGCGCGGCGTTGCGAGGTCCTTCTCGCCCTCATCATCCCGCCTTTTCCGCCTGACCCGTCTGGAAATGACGTCGAGGAACCTCTCTGAGGGGACCGGTATCGAGCCCTGAGCCCAGGCGCGGCTCATGATCTCCCGGTCCGAACTTGCCACGATCCATGCCCGGTGCCCGGTCGCGATAATCCGCTTGATCACCTCATCCGCGCGCTCGCCCAGTCTGGAATAAATTACCTTGATGCCCCTGCGGAAGGAGACCTGCTCCACGCTCCCGCCGCTCTTGTACCCGTCGAACACGACCGTGATGTCGCAGGCCGCTCCCGCCTTGTACTCCCCCAGAAGTTCGACGAGTTCTTCCCTCGCCTTTTCCATGTCCTTGTGGAGAATACCTATGACGTTATAGCCGTCGATAACTACAGATAGGATGCCCTGCCTCCCAGTGCGTCCACGATCATCTGCGCCACGTTCTTATCCACTCGGCCCTGAAAAGCGAGACGTACCCTCACGTCTCCTTCGAGCCGAGCCATCTCACTGTAAAACATCGTCCTGCTGAACATGAAATAGTGTGTGCCATCATGAGCCTTCTCGCTCATGAAGCGATGACACCCGCCACCGAACTCCACCGATCCGTCAGCCCTGGCCACCTCGTAGGGTACCCCGTGCATCCTGCAGATCATCGGGCGGTACTGATAGAGCGTGCACAGGCCCTCCACATTGAGAGGACAGATAATGCGGACATCATCCGGCGACAAAGCGTACACACCGACGACATGCTCGGCGCGGGCGAGGACCTCGTCTCTCTCCGCCTCATCCAGGGCCAGAAGACCTTGTGCCAGGTAGTGTTCCTCGATGAGGGTGTGATGGGAGAACTTGGTGGCGCAGCAACTGTCCGTGCAGCCGCTGCAACTGAAACGATAGTGGTTCTGGGCGGCAGCGTAAAAGCTGTCGATGGCGCCGTAGATCTGTTCAAGTCTTTTCAGAAATCTCTCCATATGCTTATCTGCCGCCTCGCCTTCAGGCGCGGTTACAGGGCCTGAGGGCGATCATTGCCCAGGTCTCACCGTCTATTTCGTCGATGAAATCCGATACGGAGTAAAGGACGCCGCAGCCCGTGCAGCGAAAGCCGACAGACCTTCAGAAGACCGCCAGTCTCACCTCTTCGTCACAGATCCTGCAGTTCATGCCGGAATCGTCTTCCTCCCCTGTTACTGGCAAAAAAACTAGATTCTACTATACCATATCGGCCGTGGAGGTCTGGACTCAGCAGGCATCGGATTCGGCTGAAGCCGTCACGTCCGTAGGGGAAACGGCAGCCTCACTTCTGCCCGAGTTGTTCCGGGACCACGGTGACATCCTTTCGCCCGTCAGGAAGAAGGCCGACGCCGTGCGGAACAAGATCGAGGCCGTGGATGGGTTCATCGGTGAGACAGCATCCCTCGTCTGCCCGTCCTGCGCGGATGCCTGCTGCAAGGACGCGTACGCGTTCCCGCATCTCAGCGACCTCATCTATATGTATGCCCTGGGGCTCACGCCGCCGTTATATACACGGGACGCAGAGGGTGGGGACCCCTGCCAATTCCTCGGGCCCTCAGGCTGCGTCCTCGCAAGGTCTCTTCGTCCCTTCCGCTGCACATGGTTTTTCTGCGACCCATTCCTTGAAGTGATGGAGAGACTGCCGGCGAAACGCTACCGCACCTTCGTGGAGAGCTTCCACAAGATTATCGAACTGAGGAGGGAGATGACGGATGAGTTCTTCAACGCTGCCCCCCTCATCCCCTTTACGACTCACGAGTAATCTGCTACTATTTCGTTCGACCGGGAATACCTCCGGGTTCCCGGCGTAAGGCTCGCGACCCTTCGCCAGGAGGTATGAATGATCACAACATTGCTTGGCCTTCTCATCATGATCATCGCGGCCGCCTCGTTTTACGCGGTCGTGATCTATAACAGGCTTGTGAGGCTGAGAAACACGGTCAGGTCCGCGTGGTCCGACGTCGACGTGCAGCTTAAGAAGCGATACGACCTCGTGCCGAATCTGGTCGAGACGGTGAAAGGCTACGCCGGCCACGAACGATCGCTCTTCGAAAAGGTCACCGAAGCGCGGTCGACGGCGATACACGCATCGAGGCCTGCGGACAAGTCGAAGGCGGAGAACATACTCCAGGAAAGCCTCAGAAGCCTCTTCGCAGTGGCTGAAGCCTATCCGGACCTGAAGGCGAACGAGAACTTCAGGCAGCTCCAGCTGCAGCTCAAGGAGCTCGAGGACGGCATCGAGGCCGCGCGTCGTTACTACAACGCCGTAGTGAGGGACCTCAACACCCTCATAGAGTCTTTCCCCTCCAATATCGTTGCCAGCCAATTCAGGTTCGAGCAGGAGGAATTCTTCGAGCTCGAAGCGCCTGACATCGAGAGGAAACCGGTGAGGGTCAGCTTCACATAGCAGCAATCATGAGCACTTCTGTACGATGCATCCTTTGCCTAGTCATCGTTGCGGTCCTGTCGACATCTGCGTTCTGCGAGGACTTCACGATACAGCGGTTCCATGCCGACGTCGCGATCCACGATGATTCGTCATTCACTGTTACCGAGACTATCGAGGTTCAATTCCACAGACAGAGGCACGGCATTTACCGCGAGATTCCCGTCACGTACCGTGACGAGTCGCACGGCACGGAGGTCACCACTCCCCTTGAGGTCGTCTCTGTGACGGATGCCGGCGGCAAGGCGTGGCAGTACAAGGTATCGAGGGAAGGCAGGGTGATGAATGTAAGAATCGGCGATCCCGACCGGTATGTCGAGGGGCACCAGACGTACAGGATCACCTACACCGTGGAGAACGCCCTGCTCTTCCTGGACGACCATGACGAGCTATACTGGAACGTCACCGGCAACTACTGGTGGTCCCCGATCAGGGAGGCCTCAGCCCGCGTGGTGCTCCCGAAAGCCGGTGCGGAAGGGCGTCTCAGGGGTGCCTGTTACACTGGGGCGCTCGGTTCGAAAGAATCAGCGTGCCGCTTCGAGGCATCCGGCGCCACAGGCCTCTTCTCGACGACCAGGCCCCTGAGAGAACGCGAGGGTCTCACCATCGCCTTCGGTTGGGAGAAGGGGTTCGTGTCCCCTCCGGGCCGGATCAGGGAGGCCTTCCTGAAGGCCGATGTTATGCACAACTGGGTGTTTCTCCTGCCGGTCCTGTCTTTCGTGGCAATGTTTATCCTTTGGCAAAGGGGGGGAAAGGACCCGAAAACAGGCGAGTCTCTGGTCGTAATGTATGCTCCCCCGGAACACGGCGGCACCCCGGTGAGCCCTGCGGAGGCCGGGGTGCTCACCGACCAGACGTTGCATCCCAGAGATGTCACGGCGACTATCATCGACCTCGCGACGCGGGGGTACATCACAATCGATGAAAGGAAGACCGAGGGGCTACTCTTCGATCGCACCGATTACTACCTCGCCAAGGTCAGGGAACCGGGAGGGCACCTCAGTTCGTTCGAGACGGCACTGATGGAAAGCCTGTTCCCGGGGGATGCCGAGGGGGTGCTCGTTTCAGGCATGAAGAACAAGTTTTACAAGAACCTCGATCGCCTCAAGGGGGCCATCGACGACGACCTCGTCCGTCTGGGATATTACCGCAAAGGTCCGGAAAAGGTCAGGCAGTTCTTTATCAGGGCTGCCTTGGTCACTGGTTTTGCCGTGGCCATGCTGCCCTCCGGGCTGTCGCGTCTCCCCTTTTCACACGGCGACACTTACAGCGGGCAGCCGGTGATCGCCGGAGTGCTCTCTGGATTGATCGTGTATGCCTTTGGCCGCATTATGCCGGCCAAGACGAGGTCTGGAGCTTCCGCCCGGGCCCACGTTCTCGGCTTCGAGGAGTTCTTGAGCCGCGCAGAAAGGGACAGGATAGAGCGCATGGCCGACAGGGATCTCTTCATGCGGTTCCTCCCTTATGCGATCGCCCTCGACGTCGTCGAGAACTGGACCCGCGCCTTCGAGGGCATCTACCAGGAGACCCCTCGGTGGTATGTTTCGTCTGGCAGCGGAAGGGCGTTCAGTGCACGCGACTTTTCAGCCGCTATGCACTCCGTCACTTCCTCACTCGCCACGGCGATGTTTTCCGCGCCGAGAGGCAGCGGCCTCAGCGGAGGAGGCTCCTCAGGAGGCGGCTCAGGAGGCGGGGGAGGGGGGAGTTGGTGAGACAACATCAAGGAGGCACGATGAATCTTCCTGCCGCCTACGCCGTCACATTCATCGCGAGCTTCTGCATCCTCGTCATCGAGATCGTTGCAGGGCGGATACTCGCACCTTTCGTCGGGGTCTCGCTCTACACGTGGACGAGCATCATCGGAGTAGTTCTTGCGGGGATCAGCATCGGGGCCTTCCTGGGAGGTAAACTTGCCGACAGGCATCCGCGCAGGAAGACCCTCGGCTGGCTGCTTCTCATATCCGGCCTCGCAACACTCTCCATCTCACCGGTCACAAATGCCGTCGCGGCCCAGCAGTTTCCTCTATCGCTCATGCTGCGGATCCTCACCGTCACCACGATCACCTTCTTCATCCCGAGCTGCGTACTCGGGATGATCTCGCCGGTCGTGGTCAAGCTGGCGGTGCAGAACATGGAAAAGATGGGCAACGTCGTCGGCAAGATCTACGCCGTCTCGACCCTCGGCTCGATCACCGGCACCTTCGCAGCGGGCTTTTTCCTCATCTCCTGGATGGGTACGAGAAACATCATACTCCTCATGGGCCTAATTTTGATCGTGACAGCCCTCCTCTGGGGGTCGCTCTTCAGGCGAAAGACATCCGCTCTCGCTTTCCTCATCTTTCCCTCCCTGCTCGTCTGGGCAATGTATGACGTCGCCTTCGCACCGCAGCTCGCTTCCAACACCTACCATTACACTGAAACCGACTACTACACGATAAAGATAAACGGTTCGACGAGCAGCGACGGGAAGACGCGACTTGAGGCGCTGGTGCTGGACAACCTCACCCATTCCTTTGTGAACCTCGCCGACCCCCGCTATATCGAGTACCGCTACGAGAAGATCTATGCCGACGTCTTCGCCTGGAGATTCAAGAGGTACGACCCATTCAGGACCCTCACCATTGGAGGAGGCGGCTACACCTTCCCCCGCTACCTTGAGTACACATACCCGCTGGCAACGGTAGACGTCGTTGAGATAGACCCTGAGATTACGAAGATCGTGCACCGTTTTCTGGGACTGCCCCGGAACACGCGCATCCGTTCCTACAACATGGACGGACGCTGGTTCGTGATGAACTGCGCGGAGAACTACGACGTGATCTTCGTCGATGCGTACAACGATCTCTCCATACCCTATCATCTCACCACAAGGGAGTTCGCCCGACTGCTGAAAGGCATTCTCACGGCCGATGGTATTCTGCTCACCAATATCATCGATGATTATCGAAAGGGATCATTCCTCCCGTCATACGTCAGGACCTTGAGGGAGGTCTTCGGAGACGACAATGTCCATATCATCTCGATCAGCCCCGACTTCGAGAAGATCGGCATCAGCACCTTCATTGTCCTCGCCCACCGGGGAAACCTCGATATCGGTGACTTCGAGTCGTTTGTGAGGAAGAAGAAAGATTGCCTTCTCACATCTGCAGTGGTGCCCGAGGGCAGGGTGAAGGAATTCGTCCTTCAGAGAAGCGCGGTCCTGCTCACCGACGACTACGTGCCGGTGGACAACCTTATCGCGCCTATCTTCGAGGCGCGTTTCGGCTACAACCGGAGGAACCGATAAGCACGGTACTTTCGCGAACTTGAGCGGCTCTGCCCCGGTCCCGCAACAAACGGGAAATGACCCTGCTTATATACCTATCTGAAGGCCGATCTCAATTACCTGGTCGGAAGGTATCCTGTACTGTACCGTCGGAGACTGGGTGTTGCGCATCATGAAAGCGAACAGCCTGTCACGCCACAAAGCCATTCTTCTCTCCTTCCGTCCTGCGATCGGTGTCTTGCGGCCAATGAAATACGTGATTTCTCCGAGTTCGTAGCGAAGACCTTCCCGGTTGCAGAGTTCCTTAAACGCCGCAAGCTCCGAAGGCACGTTGACTCCCTGCATGAAACCATATCTGAGCACGATGCGAAAGAACCCCTGTTCATAGCTAAGAAGGTTAAATCGTTCTTCCTGGGGGACCTTCGGCACGTGTTCCACGATGACCGTCAGGAGCACCACCTGTTCGTGCAGGGCGTGTGTCAGACGCATATAGTGGGTCAGCGCAGGAGGGACGACGTCTGTCTTTCCTGTGAGAAACACGCCCGTTCCTTTTACTCGGACGGGACCTTCCTCCTGGTGCTCCAGCTTCCCGATGAATGTTCCCAGAGAAGGGCGCGCGCCGTAAAGGTCCGCAGTAAGCAGACGCCCTCCCTCCGCCCAGGTAGTCATAACAACGAAAAAGAGTCCGCCAAAGACAAGGGGAAACCATCCCCCTTCGGGAATCTTGATGCTGTTGGCACCGAGGAAGGCAAGATCCACAGCCAGAAGGGCCAACAGGAACAGAGTTGCCCTCATCAGACTCCAACTGCCGCCTTCCCGTGCCACGTTGAAAACCAGAATGGTCGTGATCAGCATCGTCCCGTTGACGCTCAGGCCGTAGGCGGCAGCAAGGTTGCCCGATGTCTCGAATCCGACCACGAGGGCGAGCGCCGCGGACAGGAGCACCCAGTTGACTGCAGGGATGTAGATCTGCCCCTCGACTGTGGCGGAGGTCTGGAGTATATCCAACCGGGGGACCAACCCTAACTGCACCGCCTGGCGCGTGAGCGAAAATGCCCCGCTGATGACAGCTTGCGATGCGATCACCGTGGCAGCGGTGGCAAGACCAACCAGGGGATATAGGGCCCACCGCGGTGCAAGGTTGTAAAAGGGCTGCACCAAAGCGCCAGGCGAGTCAAGCAGCAACGCACCTTGGCCGAAGTAGTTGAGGAGCAGCGATGGCAGAACGAAGCCAAACCACGCCAGACGGATGGGACGACGGCCGAAGTGGCCCAGGTCCGCATACAATGCCTCACCCCCGGTCACGACCAGGAACACTGCCGCGAGGGTGAAGAATCCGTGCCACGCATGTTCCTGGAAGAAGTGGAATGCATACAGGGGATTGACCGCTGTGAGCACGCGGGGTGCCCGCAGGATGCCGCCGATACCCAATGCCGCAAGTGTCGTGAACCAAAGCAGCATTACCGGCCCGAACACGGCGCCCACCCCTGCCGTTCCGCGGCGCTGAAACAGGAAGAGGGCAAACAGTATACCGGCGGTGACGGGGATAACATAGGCCTTCAAGACGGGCTTCATGACCTCCAGGCCCTCGACTGCACTGAGCACAGAGATGGCAGGTGTGATCATGGCGTCTCCGTAAAGGAGGCCAGCCCCGAATATGCCGAGCAGAATCAACATCCGTCGCGGGAGTCTCTCCAGCCCCTCGTCAGGCCGCAGAATTGCGAGAAGAGCGAAAATGCCGCCCTCACCCCTGTTATCAACGCGCAGCACGATCACCATGTATTTGAATGAGATGATAACTACAAGCGCCCAAAAAACGAGCGACAGCACGCCTAACACATTCGCCTCCGTCACCGAGAGGTGTACCCGCCCACCGAAACACTCCCTCAGGGCATAAATGGGGCTAGTACCGATATCCCCGTAAACCACCCCAAGGACGGCTAGGATGGTGGCGAACCCGGGCCAATTCCCCCTGTCATGAGCTGAGACCTGTGCTGCGCCGGACCCTGTCGCGCCGTTCATAGATTCGCTTTCCGTGCTCTCATTCACGCCCCCGTCCGGTTTGGCAAAAGGCGATCCTCCGGAGAGAAGGATGCATCAGCCTCAATCCTCGTGCCGGAAAAGCGCATCAGCCGGAATGATCTCCGGGGGACCCTGCCTCTTCAACACAACCTTAGACGTTTTACGCCAAAGTTTCAAGAAGGCTGTTCGAGGCGCTTTTCGGAGTGAAACTCCCCGCGGCAAGCAGCCTGTCCGGCAATTATTTGAGGTTGAAACAACGGATGGGTTTCGCATAGGGGTGTAGACAACAGCAAGCAGGCTATGCTACTTGTAGAGACCATGGTAAAGGGAAAGTCTCATTCGGAAACTCTCCCTTCCTTTTCTGATATGCCCAAGCCACGGGGCATCCTGCAAAGAGTTTCATGAAAAGATTTCGTGCACAGGTCCGGCGAGCTTGGCGCCGATGGCAGTCCATCCCGACTGCCGTCGGAGGGGGGATAGGTTCAAGACTTGTAAGGCACGGTCTCGAGGCCCTCCGC
>JBLMXV010000193.1:0-15470 GCA_050257935.1 Chloroflexota bacterium | reverse complement strand
TAAAAGGGATGAGCAAAGAGCAGCTCGAAAAGATAAGGAAATTCTATCAACAGAGGTATGGGGAAACTGTAAAGTAATGGATTGCACGAGGGCACAGTTCTGCCACGAACTGTGCCCTTTGCTCCTGCCGGCAGGTTTCATTCGAACAGACTGCTATTGTTTATGTTTCACGCTATCTGCACGCTGAGGATACAGAAACGTCAGGGGAGGCTTCTGTGAGGTGAGGGGTTCCGGTCTCCTGCTCAGGATCTCGGATGCTAGCGCCATTCCATGACAGCGCCGGCAACAACATCCGAGGGAAAGTGACTGAGATCCTCTGCAGCACATCCCACTCCTTGGCCTTTGCAATGACAATCACCCTGTTGTCTCTTCCCAGCAAGGGGGGCAATTCCTCCGGGTTCCGAACACTGATAATCTTCCGCCTGGAATAAGATTCAGGGGGAGGGTCATGAAGAGTGCCAGCGCCATGTCAATTAGATCAGGTACTCAGGTCGGTACAATATTCCAGACTGAGAGGCACTTGTAAACTCTCGTACGAGGCGATGCGCCCGGCTGAGATATAATCGGTGAAGGCCATTAAGAGGTATACTATTTCACGCATTGCAACGGAAGGTGCGGCATGAGAGAGAACAGAATCTTCAGCTTTGGGGACCGGAGGAGCGCCTCGGCGTGGGTTCCAATCAGTGACGTTGTGATGGGCGGTGTCTCGGTGGGACATATGGAATCGGCAGCCGGCGGATACGCCGCGTTTACCGGCAGGGTCTCATTCGAAAACGACGGTGGCTTTGCATCGGTGCGCAGCGAGATCGGACTCTACGATCTCGGCACGTATGAAGGGCTGATGCTGCGCGTGCGGGGAGACGGCAAACGTTACAAGCTCAATCTGAGGACTGATGAGCGCTTCGATGGCATCGTGTACCAGACGAGATTCGGGACCGTTCCTTCTGAATGGATCGAGGTGCGGATTCCCTTCGGCGATTTCTTCCCGGCATTCAGGGGTATCAGGGTCAACGATGCTCCTCCCCTGGACACACGTCGCATCAGGTCATTCGGCCTGTTGATCTCGGACAGGCAGGAGGGGCCGTTCAGGCTGGAGATCGCGTGGCTATCCGCGTACACAGCCTGACTGTAAGGGTTTGACTCCCTGAGATTTTGGCGGGTATACTAGCGAGCTATGGAAGAAATCAACGAACTGATAGAGCAGCGCCTCAGGAAGCTGGACGAATTGCGCCGGTCCGGGATCGATCCCTATGACGGCAAGTGCAACCCGGAGGCAAGCACTGCGGAGGTTCATGAACAGTATGGATCCGCCGGTCATGACGAACTGGAGGCTACCCACGTGTCGGTTTCCCTGGCCGGCAGGATCGTTGCGCTCCGCGATTTCGGCAAGGCCTGTTTCGCCCACATCCAGGACGCCACGGGAAAGATCCAGGTCTATTTTAAGAGAGACATCCTGGGGGACCGATACTCGCTCGTCAAATCCCTGGACATTGGCGACATAATGGGAGTGAAGGGGAGGCTTTTCAGGACCAGGACACAGGAGCTTACCATCGAGGTCGACGAATTCTCTGTGGTGAGCAAATCCCTGCGGCCCCTGCCTGAGAAGTGGCACGGCCTGAAGGACATCGAGACGAGATACCGCCAGCGATATGTCGATCTCATCGTGAATCCGCAGGTGAAGGTAATCTTTGAGAAGCGGAGCGCTCTTATAAAGGGGATACGGGACTTCCTCGAGACCCGGGGTTTCATCGAAGTGGAGACGCCGATGATGCATCCCATCCCTGGAGGCGCTACGGCGAGGCCCTTCAAGACACACCACAACGCCCTCGGGATGGACCTCTACCTTCGCATCGCCCCGGAACTCTACCTGAAGAGACTGCTCGTCGGGGGGTATGAGCGTGTGTTCGAGATAAACAAGAACTTCAGGAACGAGGGCATCTCGACAAAACACAATCCAGAGTTCACGATGCTTGAATTTTATGTGGCTTACAAGGACTACCAGTTCCTTATGAGCTTCACCGAAGAGCTGTTCTGCTACGTCGCCGACCGCGTAGCCGGCACATGGAAGATACCGTACGGCGAAGCGGTGATCGATTTTACGCCTCCGTGGCAGCGCATCCCCATGCTCGATGCGTTGAGGCAGAAGGGGGTTCCCGACGAGGTCTTCTCAGACGCCACGGCAGCGCTGAAGTGGGCACGGTCCAGGAGGATGGAAATAGAGGAAATCGCATCACATGCCAGGGTGCTCGACGAGATATTCAAGGAACTCGTGGAACCGGACCTCGTACAGCCCACATTCATAACCGACTACCCCGTCGAACTTTCGCCGCTCGCGAAAAGAAAGCCTCAGGACCCCGGGCTCGTGGAGAGGTTCGAACTCTTCATCGCTTCGAGAGAAATAGCCAATGCCTTCTCCGAGTTGAACGACCCAATCGATCAGCTCCACCGTTTCCAAACACAGGCCGAATCCAAAAGCAAGGGAGATGAAGAGGCGCATTGGATGGACGAGGACTTCGTGAGGGCTCTTGAGTACGGCATGCCTCCGGCGGCCGGTGAGGGGATCGGTATAGACAGGCTTGTCATGCTCTTCACGAACTCTCACTCGATACGGGACGTGATACTCTTCCCGCAGCTCAGGCCGGAACAGTAAGCTTGTATGGAGCTTCCCTACCAGCTGTTCATCGCCCTGAGGTACCTGAAATCAAAGAAGCGCCACAGGGGCATATCGTTCACCGCTGTCATCTCTGTCGGTGGCGTGGCGGTGGGCGTCATGGCGCTCCTCGTGGTCCTCTCCGTGATGAGCGGCTTTCATGAGGACCTCCAGAAGAAGATACTCGGGGCCAATGCCCATGCGGTGGTACTCAGTTACAAGGGCGCAGTCGACGATTACCGCGCGGTCATGGAGAAGCTGGAGGGCGATCCGGAGATAATCGGTATGGCTCCCTTTGTGCTTGGCCAGGTGATGGTTTCTTCCGGCAAGAAGGCACATGGTGTCTTCCTCAGGGGCATCGAATTGCCGGAGGAGTTGAAGACCACGGATATCCTTGGACACCTTAAGGAGGGCAGTGCAGCGGATCTCGCGTCCAAGGACGGCCGGCCGTGGATAGTGCTCGGCAGGGAACTGGCGGCGATGCTCGGAGTCATGAAAGGCGAGACAGTCACCGTCATATCTCCTGTGGGCGAGATCGGTCCTCTTGGAATGCTGCCCAAGGTGAAGCAGTTCACGGTCGCAGCGGTTTTCGAGATGGGCATGTTCGAATACGACATGAATCTTGCACTCACCGACATGAAGGCGACGCAGGAATTCTTCGGCTATGGGACGTCCGTCACCGGGGTCCAGTTGAGGCTGAAGGATGTGTACCGCGCACCGTCCGTACGTGAGCGGGTAGACAAGAAGCTCGGATTCCCATACTATGTGAGAGACTGGATGCAGATGAACAGGAACCTCTTCTCGGCGCTCAAGCTTGAAAAGTTCGCGATGTTCGTCATCCTCATCCTTATAGTGCTGGTGGCTTCTTTCAATATCGTGAGCACGCTCATGATGAGCGTCATAGAAAAAGAAAAGGAGATCGCTATTCTGAAGGCGATAGGGGCGACAAACCAGGGTATCATGATGGTCTTTATGCTGCAGGGGTTGCTGATCGGTGTTATCGGGACGGCACTCGGCGTGGCCGGCGGGTATGTCCTCGGGAACATCCTGAACACGTACGAGATTATCAAGCTTCCGGCGGACGTCTACTACCTGAGCAAGCTCCCGGTGAAGATGAAAGCCGTTGACTTCATCGTGGTCTCTCTCTCGGCCGTGATCATAAGCTTCCTCTCGACACTGTACCCTTCATACAACGCGGCGACCCTGAATCCTGTGGAGCCCCTGAGGTACGAGTGATGCTGAAAATACTGGCGAGGATCGGGTGTCTTACCGTGATTTTGCTCATCGCCTTCGTGTTTGTGGCCCTTTGGGGCGGGGGTGACTTCTTCAGGAAGGTCGGGGAGACGACCGGAGGATACATCCAGAAAGGCGCGGAGACCCTTGCCGAGAAAGCGGATGAGATCAAGGGGAAGGCGGATAGGACAAAGGGGAAGGTGCGCGACTGGAGGAAGGAAAAGGCACTGGAAGACAAATGAGCGCCTTGATCACCGTCGAGGGTATAGAGAAGTCCTTCTCCACGCCTGCCGGCGACATACGAGTGCTGAGGGGAATAGAAGCGACGTTCCAGAGGGGGGAAATGGTTGGCATTGTCGGGGCCTCGGGCGTGGGGAAAAGCACCTTCCTGCACATTCTCGGCACACTCGACAGGCCCACGGCAGGCAAGCTGACCTACCGCGTGGGCAACGGGGACGGTGCTGTCGACCCTTTCAGCCTCGGCAACGTTGAACTCGCCCTCTTCAGGAATCGGGTGGTCGGCTTCGTCTTTCAATTTCATTACCTCCTTCCCGAGTTCGATGCCCTTGAGAACGTGATGATGCCCGGGCTCATATCGAGGAGTGCGAAAGGATCTGTCCCGACTCGTGACGAGATCAGGCGGAGGGCGCAGGAGCTGCTCGGCGACCTCGGGCTGTCTGCGCGGAAGCTCCACAAGCCGGGTGAGCTCTCAGGCGGTGAGCAACAGAGAGTGGCCGTTGCGAGGGCTCTCCTCCATGATCCCGCGGTCGTGTTTGCCGACGAGCCGACCGGGAATCTCGACACCGCGACGGGGGAGGAACTCTTCAGGCTTCTGCTTGAGATAAACGCGTCGCGTGGTGTTACCTTCGTGATTGTTACACACAACGAGTCGCTCTCGAAGCGCTGCAGCAGGGTGCTCGAGATGAGGGAAGGCGTGCTGCACGAGAGGTAGAGTCCCTTGCATGTTGCTGTGGGGACGAGGTAACATAAAACCCGATTTTTTCCGGGAGGGCTGTCATAAGGGTTTTATTTGAAGACGGGAGTGAGCAGGAGCTTGGGGTCGCTGAGACCAGGAAGCGACTCGAATCTTCGGGTGCGCTCGCGGTGAAAGCGAACGGAGTGCTCACGGACATCGCCTCTGTCGACGGGCTTCCCCAGGACGCCCTCGTCGAGCCGGTGACCTTCGGGTCGAAGGAGGGGCGGGAGATATACCGGCACAGCACCTCCCACATCATGGCTCATGCCGTGAAGGAGCTGTTCCCTGAGGTGAAGGTCACTATCGGTCCAGCCATCGAAGATGGCTTTTATTATGACTTTGACAGAACATCACCGTTTACTCCGGAGGATCTCATATCCATCGAGAAGAAGATGGAGGAGATAATCAGGAGGAACTCCTTCTTCGTGAGAAAGACCCTCTCCAAGGATGAGGCTATCGCGCTCTTCGAGGGCATGAAAGAGGATTACAAAGTCGAGTTGCTCAGGGAGATCGAGGGCGATACAGTTTCGCTTTATGAGGAAGGGGGGTTCGTTGACCTCTGCAGGGGCCCTCACCTGCCGAAAGCCGGCAGGGTGAAGGCCTTTAAGCTCCTCAGTGTCGCAGGAGCATACTGGCGGGGCGACGAACGAAACAAGATGCTTCAGAGGATCTACGGTACCTCCTTCGAGAGCAAGGAAGATCTCAAAAAGTACCTCAATTTCCTTGAAGAGGTGAAGAAGAGAGACCACAGGAAGCTCGGCAAGGAGCTTGACCTCTTCAGCGTGAGCGATGAGGTGGGGCCGGGTCTCATTCTGTGGCACCCGAACGGTGCTCTCATCAGGAAGACAATCGAGGACTTCTGGAGGGATGCCCATTTGGAGGCCGACTATAAGCTCCTCTATACTCCGCACATCGCAAAGCTGCACCTGTGGCAGCAGAGCGGGCATCTGGAGTTCTACAGGGAGAACATGTACTCCCCCATGGAGATTGAAGAGGTCGCCTACGAGTTGAAACCCATGAACTGCCCGTTCCACATACAGATTTACAAGAGCTCGCTGAGGAGTTACCGGGAATTCCCGGTCAGGTTCGCCGAACTCGGCACGGTATACCGTTTCGAGCGGTCCGGCGTGCTCCACGGGCTTCTGAGAGTGAGGGGCTTCACACAGGACGACGCGCACATCTTCTGCAGAGAGGACCAGATCGAGGAAGAGATCCTCAACGTCCTGGACTTCACCCTGTATGTCCTGAGGACCTTCGGATTTGAAAGCTACGATGTCTATCTGTCGACTCGTCCTGAGAAGTATGTGGGAACGCTTGAGCACTGGGAGCGGGCGACGAATGCCCTGAAGGATGCCCTGGAGAAGAAAGGACTCAATTATCAGGTTGACCCGGGGGAGGGTGTCTTTTACGGGCCGAAGATAGACATAAAGATCAAGGACTCGCTTCACCGCTCATGGCAGTGCAGCACCATACAGGTGGATTTCAACAATCCCGACCGTTTCGATATCGTCTACAGGGGAAGCGACGGCAAAGAGCACCGGCCGATCATGATACACCGTGCGCTCATGGGGTCACTTGAGCGATTTTTCGGTGTGCTCATCGAGCACTATGCGGGCGCTTTTCCGCTCTGGCTTTCCCCGGTGCAGGTCTCGGTCCTTACCATTGCAGAGCGGCACGAAAGCTTTGCCCGCCGGGTCTACGAGGAGCTCAAGTCCCACGGTATAAGGACCAGCCTCAACGCCGAGAACGAGAAGATCGGCTACAAAATACGGGAAGCGACGATCAGGAAGGTACCGTACCTCGTGATCCTCGGCGACAAGGAAGTCACCGAGGGCACGGTGACGGTCAGAAAGAAGAGCGGCGAAAGCATGGGGCCTTTCACCACCGGGGAATTTGCGGGCATTCTGAGAGAAGAAATCCGTGAGAAAAGGTAAGGGCATGAGCGCAGCCGTCCGTAAGAGGCCGCTCACCGATGTATGATATTTTACGAAAAAATGGAGGTGCAGGCATCAGCAAGGACAACATTCGTGTAAACGAGCATATCAGGGTACGGGAAGTGAGGCTCATCGACGACGAGGGGAAACAGCTCGGGGTCGTGCCGACGAGGCAGGCGCTCGATCTTGCGAGAGAGAGGGGATTCGACCTCGTGGAGGTTGCTCCGAATGTGGATCCTCCAGTGTGCAAGCTGATAGACTTCGGAAAGTACAAGTACCAGATGAGCAAGAGGCACGGGGCGAGAAAGACCGTCGACCTGAAAGAGGTGAAGATCCGGCCGCGCATATCGGAGCACGACCTCGAACTCAAGGTGAGAAACATCAGGAGATTTCTCGACGACGGTGACAAGGCCAAGGTCTCCATGCAGTTCAGGGGGCGTGAGATCGTGCGGCCCGAGGCAGGGATGAAGGTCTTCCAGAAGCTCATCGAACAGCTGTCAGGGACGGCGGGGAAATTCACGATCGAGCAGCAACCCAGGCATGAGGGCAACAGCATCATAATGGTGGTCGCCCCGAGCAGCAAATAGACAGGAGAGGCCTGGAAGGGAGGCGTCAGGGATCGAAGGCGGCCACCGCGCTTCTCTGTGCGAAGCGAGAGGGAAGCGCCGCGATGTCCGCGTCCGTGACGAGCAATGTCGGGTGATTACCAAACGAGGAGGAATGCATGCCGAAACTGAAGACGCACAGGGGTGCCGCAAAGAGGTTCAAGGTGACGGCCACCGGGAAGATAAAGAGATACAAGGCTTACAAGAGCCATCTGCTTACGGGCAAGTCCGCAAAGAGGACGAGGGGGCTCCGGAAGAGTGGACTCATTCCCGAAGCCCAGCTCGAGAATATAAGAAAGTTGCTACCCTACCAGGCTTGACGATCTTCCCTTTCATCCAGTAAACTTTCAGATTCTGAGTTGCCGCTCGGAACGGCTGCTGCGAAGACGTCAGGAGCGGTGTGCGGCGTTATCAAGGAGGGAACATGCCCAGAGCGAAGGGTGGATACAAGACACGAAGATACCACAAGAAGGTCCTCGACCAGGCGAAAGGTTACTATGGCGGGAGGAGCCGGCTTTACAAGGTAGCTGCCCAGGCGGTCGAAAAAGGCCTCGTTGCTGCGTACAAGGACAGGCGGCTCAAAAAGCGTGAGTTCAGGGCGCTCTGGATCGCAAGGATCAACGCCGCGGTAAGACCCTTCGGCATCACTTACAGCCAGTTCATGAACGCCCTTACTAAGGCGCAGATCACCATGAACAGGAAAGCCCTCGCCGACCTTGCCTACGAAGACCCCGCTGCGTTCGGAAGACTTGTCGAACAAGTCAAGCAATAAAGCATGGCGGCGCCGGTGAATCCGGGTCGGTGAAATATTCGTTGCGAATGTCGGATCAGCTGAAAACCTCGTTCCTCGACGAATTCGCCTCGGCGAACGATGTGGCGGCCCTGTCTTCGCTCAAGGTCAAGTATCTCGGGAGAAAAGGGCTCATCGCCGCGCAGCTCAAGAACCTCTCCGCCGTCTCTCATGATGAAAGGCCGGTCGTGGGAAAGGGCATAAACGAGGTCAAGGCGTTCATCGAGCAGCAGATAGAGGAGAAGGAAGCGAAGCTTAAGGCCGAGGATCTGAACCGGCGCCTTCTCGCGGAATCGATTGATATAACCCTGCCAGGCAGATCAGTTCCCTTCGGGAAGGAACACCCCCTCACCACGACCCTTCGTGACATAGTCGACATCTTCGAGAGAGTGGGCTTCGACGTGGAGGAGGGTCCCGAGGTAGAACTCGACTATTACAACTTCGAGGCGTTGAACATCCCACGGGACCACCCCGCCAGGGACATGCAGGATACGTTCTACGTGAGCGACGACATAGTGCTCAGGACTCACACGTCGCCGGTGCAGATTCGCGTCATGGAGCGCAGGAAGCCCCCGGTGAAGTTCATTGCGCCGGGCAAGGTATACCGGTGCGATGCCGACATCTCTCATACTCCCATGTTTCACCAGGTAGAGGGCGTGATGGTGGACGAGGGCATCACCTTCAGCCATCTCAAAGGAGTGCTTGAGCTTTTCGCCCATGAGATGTTCGGCGATGACACTGGGGTGAGGTTCAGGCCGAGTTTTTTCCCTTTTACTGAACCGTCTGCCGAGATCGACATCAGCTGCATCCTCTGCAAGGGGCGGGGATGCAGGGTGTGCAAGAGCACCGGCTGGCTCGAGGTCCTCGGCGCGGGGATGATCAACCCGGTGGTCCTGAAGAACGTGGGCTACGATACCGAGATTTACTCGGGATTCGCCTTCGGCATGGGGGTGGAGCGTATCACGATGCTGCGATACTCCATTGACGACATCAGGCTTTTCTTCGAGAACGACATCCGCTTCCTGCGTCAGTTCTGAGGGGGCAGAATCCTGTCGCCCGGAATGTCTTTTCGCCGCCTCCTCCCTGACTCAGACGTCTTGGCGTGTGAATCTGTAGGCTAAGGAGAATACATGCGCGTTTCCTTTGAGTGGTTGAAAGAGTTCGTGCCGGTGCCCGAGCCGGCTGAGGCGGTCGCACACCGTCTCACCATGGCGGGCCTCGAGATTGAAGCAGTCGAACCTTTTGGAGATGACGTGATCTTCGAGGTCAATGTGACTCCTAACAGGGCCGACTGCCTGAGCGTCGTGGGCTTGGCGCGGGAGCTGTCGGCGCTGTACGGCCTGCCTCTGAAGTTGCCCGAGATCGACTTCGCCGCCGAGACGGGGGAACTCGACTTCAATATAGACATCATCGACCCCGATCTCTGCCATCGGTACGCAGGCAGGATCTTACGCGACCTCGCCATAGGGCCGTCACCGCAGTGGCTCAGGGAGCGCGTCGAAAAGAGCGGTATCCGTTCGATCAACAACGTCGTCGATGTGACGAACTACGTCTTAATCGAACTCGGCCACCCGCTTCACGCTTTTGACCTCGACATGATAAAGGGTCATCTCATCAGGGTGGGAACGCCTGGAAGCGTTCTGGGCGTTGACAGCCTTGCGGTGAACACACTCGACGGAATAGAGCGGACCATCCCGCGTGACGGCCTGCTGATATGGGATGCAGAGCGTCCTGTCGCAATCGCCGGCATCATGGGCGGTCTCGAGACTGAGGTGCAGCCGGGTACCACGGACGTATTCATAGAGAGCGCCTACTTTGAGCCCCGCTCGGTGAGAAGGACCTCAAAGGTCCTGGGCCTGAAGACCGAGTCATCCTACCGGTTCGAGAGAGGAACGGATATCAAGATGCTGAAGAAGGCTCTCGACAGGGCAGCCCTCCTCATGAAAAGAGTCGCAGGCGGTCACATCCTCGGCAAGATCGACATCTACCCGAGAAGGCATGTGCCTGTAGAGATAACCGTGCGGTATGAGAAGGTCAACGCTATCCTTGGTCTCGCCCTGGGGCGGGATGAGATTGTATCCCTTCTCAAGGGACTTCAGTTTGAGATAGCCGAGTCCGCGACGTCTCTCAAGGTCAAGCCGCCTGTCTACCGCAGTGACGTACGGGCAGAGTGGGACGTGATCGAAGAGATCTCCAGACTTTACGGTTATGAGAGGATCCCCGCCCGGTTGCCCACCGTGACCATCGGGTCAGGTCGCGTGGGTGACTCCTCAAGGGCGCACGCAGCGAAAGTGAAACAAGCAGTGAGGCAGGCCTTTCTGAAGTCAGGGTTCACCGAGGTGATCAACTACAGTTTTATGGGCACCCAGGATCTGGAACTCATCCTGCCGGAGGAGACAGACCCGAGGAGGAGCTGCATCGAGATAAAGAACCCCCTCCGTGGGGAGGACTGTTTCATGCGGACCACGCTGGTTCCCGGTTTGCTGAAAAACGTGAGATATAACATTGCCCAGGGGAACAGGGATCTCCGGTTCTTCGAGATCGCCAAGGTGTTTATCGGACAGCAGGAGGGGGCATTGCCTGATGAGAGGGAACACCTCGGTGCTGTGTGGTACCGGGAGAAGACGAAGACCCTTTACCAGGATGTGACCCCTGATTACTATGTGTTCAAGGGCCTTCTGGATGCGTTGCTGGGTGATCTGAAGATCTTCGACCATGCGCTGGAGAGGTCGATGGAGCAATTTCTCCATCCCGGCCAGGGGGCTGACATTTATGTGGGAGGACGTAAGGCAGGATTCATCGGCACCCTGTCGCCGGCGGTAACGTCGTCGCTGGGCAGCAAGGCGCAGTCACCGTCTGCCATCCTGCTAGACATGGACCTCACGGTACTCGATCCTCTGGCCTTGCCGAAGGTAACCTACGAACCTCTCACGAGGTATCCCTATGTGGAGAGGGACACGGCGGTCATCGTCGATGCAGCCCTCGAATCATCGGCATTGCTCCTATGGGTCAAGGGGTATGAGACCGCCCTGATCGAGGATGTCTCACTCTTCGACGTGTTCCAGGGCGGATCTATCCCTCCCGGCAGGAAGAGCATGGCCTTCAGGGTCAGGTACCGCGCCGGAGACCGGACGCTCACAGACTCAGAGGTTGAGGAGCTTCACGGTTCACTCGTGAATTTCGTGCTCGAAAAGACGGGTGGGCAACTGAGACAATAGCCCGTGGCAGGCTCTCACCCGGGTGAACTTCCCGCGGCTTGATGAAGATAGCTGAGCGGGGCCACGTGCGGATCGTCACTTAACCGGCTTGTACCCCACTTTCTCGATTGCCGCTTCGATGTCCTCCTTCCTGAGCTTTATCTCGTCGAACTTCACGACTGCGCTTCCAATGGTCACTTCAGAATCAGAGATGCCGGGGAGCGAGTCAATCGCCTTCTTCACCCTCATTACGCAATGCTGACAACTCATTCCTTCGATCTTCGTTGTGATCTTTTGCACTGGTTCCTCCTGGGTCGACTGTGTTAGTGCGGGCGGGATACGTGCGCGTCCATACGGGTACTATAATCCCAGTCTTCGAGAGACCTCAAGTCAAGATTAGTGACACTCTCACGACACTGTCTAGGAGGAGGCGACTGAAATACAAGTGTCGGTGTCAGTGAAGAACTCTCGCGGGGCAACCACGGCGATGAGATGTCACTTGTGATGTGCCGTCGTGCTATGTTTTCGGGCATGTTCTGTTCTACAATAGCTCATGGTGCACGTCCTCATAGTCTCTAATGACGCCGTCGACACGGCTGCTCAACTCAGATCGGAGGGTTATGCCCTGGACGTCTACACCTCCCATGAACTCGCCTCTGCACTTCAACAGAGAAACCTCAAGCTTGTTAAATATGCCCTTGCCCTTGTGGATCTCGAACAGGAGGAATGGAGACAAGTCGTCCTCGACCTCAGGAGCCGTCTTCCGGTCGTGGCTATGTCCAAGCCGGACACAAAGGCGGTAGTGGAGGCTATGAAACTCGGCGCATCTGACTATGTCGAGAAGCCCTTGAACGCAGCCGGCCTGAGGGACGTTGTGAAGCCGAATGATACGGGGCCGGGGGAGGAGAGCGGACTTGACGGTCTTGTGGGAATGAGCGCGCCCATGAGAGAAGTCTTCTCTCTTATCAAGAGGGCTGCGATGAGCGAGAGCAATGTCCTCATCACCGGTGAAAGCGGCACCGGGAAGGAGCCCGTGGCACGGGCCATTCACCGGTGGAGCCCCAGAAGGGAGCGTTCCTTCACCACCATAAACTGCAGCGCCATACCCGATACGCTTCTGGAGTCGGAACTCTTCGGTTTTGAGAAGGGGGCATTCACCGGTGCGAACTACACGAAGAAGGGGATCTTCGAACTCGCAGACGGCGGCACGGCGTTTCTCGATGAGATCGGTGATGTCTCTCCCCTCTTCCAGACTAAGGTGCTCAGGGTGTTACAGGAAGGCGAGATCATGCGGATCGGCGGGATGCGCCACATGAGGATTGATGTAAGGGTCATTGCCGCGACAAACAGAGACCTCAGGCTCGCGTGCAAGAAGGGAACCTTCAGAGAGGACCTCTTCTACCGGTTGAACGTGATCAACATCCACCTGCCTCCTCTGAGAGACCGCATGGAGGACGTTCCCATTCTCGTCAAGCACTTTATCGAGAAACACGGGCCGAAGAGGAAAGACATCCTCGTCAGAGAGATCACCGACGATGCTCTGAACGCCCTAATGGGCCACGTCTACCCGGGCAACGTGCGAGAACTAGAAAACATCATCGAAAGGGCTATCTCCTTTGCTGCTCAGCCCATCATCACTCTCTACGACCTGCCGAAGACGCTCTTCGAAGGGCAGCACCGGAAGCGGGCTGCTGCACCTCTCATGAAAGAGGCACTGGCCTCGTATGAGAGGGAGATCATATGGTCCGCCCTCCAGGAGGCGCAGGGAAACATTTCGAAAGCCGCAGCAAGTCTCGGCATCTACAGGCAACAACTCCAGCGGAAGATCCGCAAACTCAAGATAGCAACCTAATTGACTCATGCAATAATATGTTGCATGGGTTCTCCCTTTTTTCTAGCTTAATTTTATAGGCTTCAGCCTCCCCGTGCATCAATTCGGTCTCGGCAAGATGGTTCCCCTAACGAGTTATCTTTGAATATCAATGAAGTTTATTCTTGGCACGTCTGTTGAATTCATTATAATGACATAAAGGAATAACGTTATGTGGATAGAAGAAAGTGTTGATAGGGAAAGCCAGCAGAAACTGTACGTCCAACTATACAGCATTATCAAGGGGAAAATCGAGAAGAATGAGTGGAGTGTAGGGACCTTGATCCCCTCTGAGGACGAACTGTGTAAGATCTTTAACGTAAGCAAGGCGACGGTGAGACTTGCGGTCTCAGAGTTGGTACGAAACGGTTACCTGAGGAGGCAACAGGGCAAAGGGACCTTCGTTACCTTCTCACTCGCGCATCCGGGCATGACTGTCAAGACGTGGCTCACAGAGGAAGTCTTCGGCGAAAACCTCAACGTGTCGAGGGACGTGCTTACGAAGGGCGTGAGGGAGCCTTCAGGGGAAATCAGTGTGTACCTTAACACGGCGAGTGGGGTCTACTACATTCTCTGCAGAGGGACCGTGGGGGACGAACCGGTGTACCTGGAGGAACTGTTCATCCCTCTTTCGGTCTTCCCGGGTATCGAGACTGAAGATGTCTGCCATGCGTCCTTCTATGAATTGATCCAGGAAAAGGCCACCAAGAAGATCTCGAAGGTACTCCAGATCGTCGAGGTGACGGAACTCGGGGACACGGTCGCCGACGCGCTGAGCATGCGGGAGGGGGAATCGGCTCTACTCCTGCACAGGATCCTCGTGAGTCCTGAGGGTAATCCCGTCGTCTATCAGAAGGTTGTCGGAAATGGCAGGAAATATAAATTCCAGAGCGAATTCGAACGGATCAAGCAATGACAAGGGGAGAGAATAGCAGAAGGAGGTCACTATGAAGATTCTTGTGGCAACAGATGGCTCAGATGCGTCAATGAAAGCGGTAAAAAGGGCGATTGAGCTGGCGCAGAGCGAAAAAGCCGACGTTACGCTCATGTCGGTGGCGTACTACTCGAAGGATGACTTTGACGAGATGTGGCCCAGCGTCCAGGACAAGCTCGAGGCAGAGGGCGTAGCCGCTCTCCGGAAAGCGAAGGCGGCCTTCGACGAGAAGGGCATCAAGGTCGAGACGGTTCTTGAAGCGGGGGTGAATCCGGCGAACAACATCATCAAGAGAGCTGCTGACGGCAAGTTCGACCTCATCCTTATGGGGAGCACAGGCAAGACCGGAATAGAGCGCGCATTCATGGGCAGCGTCGCAGGGAAGGTGGTGGCAAACGCCCCATGCAGCGTGAGCATAAGGAGGTAGCCCGGGAAGAAGGAAAGGGTGAGTGGGGTCAGGTGATGGAAAAGATGATTGCGGGTCTCTGACATGGCGTAGAGATCAACTATCCCAAACATAAAGGAGGTAGGAAGATGTGCAGGTTGTGGAAGAGATTGATCGGGCTGTTCGTGATGGTGCTTGTATTCCTTCCTGATGCCGTCCTTGCCGCAGGAGGAAAGGCCGCCCCCCTGGTTATCGTCGCAGATACCAGGAGGCTTACGGGGTGGGAGAGGTGGTTTGCAGCTCTCTATAACGAGAGCCATGGCTATTTCACGCTGCTGACGATCGTGGCGATACCGCTGATCGGGCTGCTCTTCGGCGTCATAGCCGACCTCGTCATGAGCAGGATCGGACTCGACCTAAAGTCCAGGGAACTGGCTGAACACTAAGAACGTCACCCACTATATTAAGGAGGTCACATATGGACTGGTTATACGTCTTGATGCCTATATCGGGAGTCACCATATTCTGGCCGGGGCTCATCATCCTTGGGCTGGGTGTGGGTATCATCGGAGGCTTCTTCGGAATGGGTGGGGCGTGGATGGTGACGCCGGGTCTCAATATCCTCGGCTTCCCGATGGCCTTTGCCATCGGGACGGATATTGCGCACATGGCGGGTAAATCGCTCATTTCCACGATGAGGCACGGGAAATTCGGCAATGTGGATTACAGGCTCGGGCTCATCATGCTCGTTGGGACGATTGTGGGCTTCGAGGTAGGTGCCCAGATGATCATGTGGCTCGAGCGGATAGGCAAGGTCGAACTCTATGTCCGGTGGTTGTACGTGGTCCTGCTCTTCTTCATCGCCTGGATGGTCTTCAGCGATGTGCAGAAGAAGA
>JBLMXV010000192.1:0-3179 GCA_050257935.1 Chloroflexota bacterium | reverse complement strand
ACGCGCGGCGCGTGGTGCATGGCAGCCAGCAGGCCGGTCTTGCCGGCGGTGAAGAGCCCTCCGAGGCTTGAGAGATTGAACGCTTCGCCCCAGGCTTCCTGCACGAGGGCCTTGAGGGACTGGGATATCTCGTCCCGGCAGCAGGCAACGCAGGCGATAGTGTTATCGGCGTTGAATCCACAGTCTTGAAGGTTCCTGTAAGTTTGGCCTACGAACGCGGCCTCCTCTAAGACATTGTCGAAGTGTTTCCCCAGAATCATGCGATATGACATCAGACCCCCCTCACTTGCTCAGGATCGGCATCCCCAGCACAGGCCACAGCGTGAGCATGCAGACCCCGATAATGGCAATGAGGGCGACGCTCAGCAGCAGGCCGTGGCGGAAGAACTCACCTGTGGAGAATTGTTTCGATTCATAGGCGATCGCGTTCGGCGCCGCTCCGATGAGCAAAACAAAGGGCATACCGGCGGTCACGAGTGATGAGTACAGAATGACGTCAGGTGAGACGCCGAGGTAGTTCGCGATGACGAGCGACACAGGCAGCGAGATTGCGATCGCGGCGACGTTCATGATGAAGTTCGTCATGATGAGGACGAAGGTGGCGATGCTCAGGACAAAGACAAGCCAGTGCGCCTTCTGGAACATGATGAGCCAGTTCACCGCCATCCACTGGGCGGCCCCTGTCTTCCACAGGCAGAAGCCGATGCTCATGGCCCCGCTGAAGAGGAGGATTATGTTCCAGGGTATGTCCTCGAGTTCCTTGACGGTAAGTACCCTGGCGACAAAAAAGAGGAGCGTCGAAATCAGGATGAGGGCGGCCCGGTCTATTGACTTGAGGGCTGGGACGAAGGACTGGAGCGACATTATGATAACGATTCCCGTGACGCACGCGATGACGAACTTTTCATTCTTCGTTATCGGTCCCAACTGTCTGGAAAGTCCCTGGACCCGCTTCCTGAGGCCGGGTATCACCTTCTTCTCCGGCCTGAGGAACACCATGAGGTAAGCCCAGATAAGGAACACCATCGCCCAGCCCACCGCAAACATGTACTTCGACAGTTCGAAGAATCCGATGTCTCTTCCGGTGAACTCCTTGAACATCCCCGCGGCAGCGGGTCCGCGTGCGGCACCGAGGAAAGTGATGATGCTTCCCGCACCCGCGGCGTACGCCATCCCGATGAAGAGCGCCTTCCCGAAGTTTGTCTGCTTCTCGCCTTCGCCGTACAATGAATAGATGGCGAGCAGGATCGGAAAGACCGTGGCAGCCGCTGCCGTGTGCGCCATGAGGTGGGCGAGACCGGCTGTTACGACGAGGCATCCGAGGAGAATCATGTTCGTCTTTTCCCCGACCACCTCGAGCATCTTGTAGGCGAGCCGCTTTGTGAGCCCGGATTTGGTGAAGGCGAGACCGACGACGACGGACCCGAAGATGAACATGACCGAAGGGTCCATGAAGTCCCTGAAGGCGTCTTTCGCTGAACGGATCGCAAAGAGGGCCTGAAAGACACCTATCGCAATGGAGGTCACTCCGATAGGTACCACCTCGAAGACCCACCAGATGCCTGCGAGCAGAAAGAGAGCGATGGCGCCTTTTCCCTCCCTGCTGAGGTGGAATTCCTTGCCGGTGGGATCGACGGCCGTGGGCCACTCCGGCATGTAGTAGATAGCGAGAAAGACCGCGATGCCGAGGGTGATGAAGAAGATGCGTTTCCAGTCTATCCGCGGTTTTTCTGTGGCGAGGATGATCTCGACCGGCACTTCGATAAAGCCTCTGGGTGTGTAATTGGACGCATTGGCCATGTCAGCTCCTTATCACTGGGAGAGTAAATTCGACAGTTCTTGAAAGACGTCGTACATCTTCACCACCCCCACGAGCTTCTTGCGCTCCTCCAGTACCGGCAGAAAGGCGAGATTGTGGTGGACCATGTAATAGGCTGCCTTGGTTACGGGATCATCAGGTTCTACGAAGAACTTCACGGGGATCAGGTAGTCGCCCACCTTGTGCTCTGCCATCTGGCGTGCCTGGGTGTCGAAAAGGGAGTCCCAGATGATCGAGAGCTCCGGCTCGCTCTCCTCCAGCCCCTGCGCGTCCGTCACAGGCCGCAGGAAGCGAGGTTCGAGCCCCTTGAGGATTTCGCGAATGCCGAGGGAGCCAAGGAGGTTGTTCTTCTCGTCGAAGACGAGGAGGCCGATGGGATGGACGCTTGTGCCGCCTTCCGGCACGGCCTTCTGGAGTATCTCGATGGCCTGCCTGATAGTGCACCAATGCGGTGCGAAGGGAAAGTCGAGGACGCTGCTCATTATGTCCCGCACTAGTTTGTGGCTCTGCATATGCCCCCCTCTGAGGATCTGAGACAGACCTGTGCCTTCACGGGGCATCCCCATGAAGGCACAGGTTAGCGGTGCGGCATGGAAAGGTGATCAGGACTTGGTGGTGTGCGCAACGGCTTCGCCGGCTGCCTCGGGCACCGGCATACCCCGCTGCTGCATGATGACGGCATACTTCCGGACGAGGCTCTTGAAGCTCAGGGGGCAGAGCAGGAGGTCGATCTTTTCGTTCTTGGCGAGGGAGAGTATCTCCCTCTCAGGGCTCCCCTCGCGGTGCACGATGGTTACCTTCAGTCCCTTGCCCTCTTCCCGTGCGATTCCCTCCGCCTCGTTGACGGTCCTGTCGGCCTCGCTGGCGAGCTTTTCGTTGACCTTGAGGCTCGCATCGTAGTAGGGCAATATGTCCCTGTTGAATACGTGCAGGGCGATGAGCTCGCCTCCCTTCTCCCTTACCCTCTGTAGTCCGTGCCGTAGTGCATCCTTTGCGCTGAGCGTTCCGTCATATGCAACCAGGATCTTCATTGTTCTTCCTCCTGAGGTTTTTTCTGCTTCGTGCCTATGGTTGAGCACGAGCCGTGCCAGCAAAAAAAATGCTGTGGAGTCAATGGTATACCTGCGGGTTGCAGTAATATTGCCGCAGGCAGAGATGCAAACAATTACTGCAGGTCAAGGATCAGGGCTCAGATGCCTGATGTGGCAAGGTATGTCGGTCAGGCGGTGGGGCGTTCGACTGCGATGCTCGACAGATCGAGACCGAGGAGCCTGATCTTCTGCTGAAGATTCTGGCGGTGGATATTGAGGATCCTCGCCGCTTCGGAGATGTTGCCTCCGGACTCGATGAGCGCGGCGGT
>JBLMXV010000191.1:0-11637 GCA_050257935.1 Chloroflexota bacterium | reverse complement strand
GAGACCGGCAGCGATGGCTTCTGGCTGTTCGACGCGGCTGTCAGTTACCGCTTGCCAAAGCGTCTGGGGTTCATCAGCGTGGGAGGAAAGAACCTCTTCAACAAGTCTTTTAGCTATTTTGACTCCGACCCGAAGAACCCGTGGATACAGCCGAATAGATTTCTTTTTGTAAAGGCGACGCTGTCACTCTAAATACGGATTGAAAGGACCGACAGACTCCATGATAATAGGAGCGTTAGGCGCTGTGGTCACGAATGGTGAGCGGAAGCATCCCTCGCAGGTGGTGCACGGAATCTGATGAAAAAACTATCCCGTTGATGTAATATAGCGGCAGATCAAGAGTCGTCTCAAGAGATGCTGCCGGGTTTCCCGTGTCAGACATTCGGTGGTAGAGGAGCCGACTATGAAGATCAAGGTGCTCGGATGTTCAGGAGCGGAGTTTCCGGGGAGCAACTCGCCGTCTTTCCTGCTCGACGACGAGATACTTTTCGATGCAGGAAGTCTGACGTCCGTACTCGGCGAAAGAGCTCAGATGAAGATAAAGTACATCTTCATCACCCACGCCCATCTGGACCACATACGGAGCATTCCCTTTCTCGCCGACAACATCATCGTGAGAAACTTTTATCGGAAAGTCACGGTGATCAGCATTCCGCCGGTGTTGAGAACGATAAGGAGACATCTGTTCAACAGCTCCGTATGGCCCGATTTCACCGTAATCCCTGATCCCACCAATGCCATACTGGATCTTCGGGAGCTAAAGACCGGTGATACGATGGAGTTGAATTCCTATCGGATCACCCCCTATGTGGTCAGTCATACGGTGCCCGCGGTCGGTTACTTCGTCGAGAGCGGGAATAGCAGGAACTTCTTTTACACCGGCGACACCGGGCCGACTGAAGACACGTGGAAAAAAATAGGCAGGAAGGAGATTCACGTCCTCATCATTGATGTCTCCTTTCCGAATGACCTCGAAGATCTAGCGGTAAGAACCGGACATCTGACGCCCGGACTCCTCAAAGTTGAACTTTCGCGGATGCAGGTGCCGCCTTCGCACATCTTCGTGACGCACCCGAAACCCCAGCACTTGAAACAGATCAGAAAAGAGCTACGGGCGCTCGGTATGAGGAACATTGAGGTGCTGAAGGACGGGCAAGTGATTCCAGTATAGTCTCACGAAGAGCGCTGCAATTCCAGAACCGACTATGCACCTTCGCGTTGCATGAAGAAGGTACCGGGGGAAAGAGCGGCGGCGCAGATCCCGCCCCTCCTGCCGGCGCGTCAGTCCATCTCGTGAGCCCGCTGTATGATGCTCCGTATCATGTCCCTGAATATGAATACATGAAAGGGCAGCATAGCGTACCAGTAGAGCCTGCCGAGGATCCCTTTAGGATAATGATACGCGACTTGAGTGAGCGTGTTCCCTTCTATTGTAAATTCCAGCCATGCCTTACCGAAGACCTTCATCTGCGCTTCGAGAAGGAGCCTTCGGTTCTCTCTGAGGTCAATGACTCGCCAGACATCGAGCATATCCCCGACCCGGAGATCTGAGAAGGACCTCTTGCCCATTGCAGTTCCGTATCCGCCGCCCAACTTATCCAGCAGGCCTCTTATGCGCCAGAGGAAATCGAATGTGAACCACCCTTTCCTCCCCCCGATGGACTTGATGGCACGGAAGATTCTGTGTGAAGGCACGTCGCCGAAGGACATGCATTTCATGTCCCGGAAGACTGCCCGGGCAACGTCCTCTTCGGAACTCACATAGAATGTTTTTTCGAGAGTATCGACCCAACGGCTCATCACGTAATCGTTCTCTATCTCTGTCATAGCCTTCTCCATTGCCTTGTCAAACGCGACGGGGATGATGCCAGGGAAATAATGCAGGGCTGCCGTGCCGTCGGCAGAACTCGAAGGCCGGATTTCACCCGACTGCAATGCCCGGATCAACGCCGAGGAAAGAGCGAAGGAAAACGGGGAGGCGAGCATCAGGAGGAAGGAAGAAAGCCGGCGCGCGCTGAGCGGGAGGGTGACGAAAACCCTCTGCAATCCCATGATCCGGGTTGCCGCCTTGAGCATCTCTCTGAAACTCATCTGCTCTGAACCGACATCGACTGTCAGATTTCCTTCCACTTGGATGTCCTTTGCCTGTACGAGATACTCCAGGACATCATCGACACTTACGGGGGTCATTACCTCGTCCATCCATCGCGAGCAGAGTATTAGAGGGATCTTCTGAACGACGTTTCTCACGAGTTCGAACATAACACTTCCCGATCCGACCAGCACCCCGGCACGAAACCAGACAGTCTGGATCTCTTCAGGGCGCTCGCTGAGAATTCTTCCTGTCTCGACCACGCTCTTCAAGAGACCGATGGAGTCGTTCTCCACCACATTGAGGCTCACATATATCAGCCTCCTCACCCCTGCTTCTATGCAGGTGTCTCTGAACATCCTGACTGCAGCGCCGTCAAATCCCTCGGATTCCCAGACAGCCCCGAAGAAGCGTATGGGAAAGTAGACGACCCCAATGCCATCAACAGCCTTCCGCACAACTTCCCGGTTCAGAATGTCTCCTTCGACGATTTCCGCGGCGCTTCTTGTCGACACACTCATCTGCCGCGCGTCTCTGACCAGAAGCCTAAGGTGTACCTTCTTCTCGTTGAGGAGGCGCGTCTTAAGTCTGCGCCCCATGTAGCCTGCAGCACCTGCGACGAGAATCTTTGGCGCGTTATCAAGAGCGGGAGAGTTCATGACGTGCACGATCAGCCTGCCGGCTGAATGGGAGGATGTGATAGACCGTGTTAAAGATCACTACCAGGACGGCCTTTGAGCCTGACTATCTCTTCATTCAGCGATCTCACCCTCTCGGAAAGCTTCTGGAGTATCCGGAAGGCGAGGGAGGGGTCCTGGTGAACCCTCTTCAGAAAGCCCCTCTTGTCGATGGTGAGCACACGCGCCTGCCCGAGCGCACGGACCGTCGCAGACCGCGGCTCGTGCGTGAAGAGCGCCATCTCGCCGAACACTTCACCCGCCTCCAGCACGTTGAGCCGCATCTTTCCTCCGGCGGTTTCCACGACAACCTCCACCTTGCCTTTCTGAATGACGTACATGCACTCGCCCTGCTCACCCTGGCATACGATGCATTCACCGTCCTCGAAAACCGTTCCGAGGTCACCCCTGTCAATCATGACGACACCTCGCGAGAGAAGATTTTTCCCCTCGTGAACAATGCTCCTGCCACATTCTTCGTGAGACGGAAGAGAAACGAAGGACGGAGGGTCCGCACGAAGATTTCCCTATATGGCGCGCTCCCCGTGAAGGTGTCCCACAATACGAGGCTCATGTCTCGAGGGACATCTCCTCCGGCCTGTTCTTTCTTGACCATCTTGAGCATCCCCTTCCTAAAGAAGCCCAGGTTGCGTGCGACGGTCACTATGAGGAAAATGACCTTGCCGATGCTGTTATCCACGCTGAGATTCCTGCAGGCCGGCCAGTAATATTTCCTGAAGTCTTTCTCTGAAATCCCGTCGAAGATTGCGGTGACGGCGCAGGCTTTGGCAGTTCTGTACGCGGCGCCAATTCCGTCCTTGAACAGCCTGGTCACCCCGCTGTCTCCGATGAGCACTACCCGGTCTGTGAAAGGGGTGGAAACCGCGCCCATGTTGAGCTTCGGGAGGCACTGACACGCGGACTCCAGCTTTTCCCATTCTTCTGGAAAGCAGCAACGCACCTCGGGAGTTTCGAGAAACCGCGCGACGAGGTCCTTGTCGATGTCTTCACCGAGGAGACAAAGGGTGACATACTCCCCTTTGGGTATGAGCGCGGCAAACTCCAGACGGGGCATCTTCAGGAGAAACACATGCATTGAGCTGCCTAGGTATTCGCGTATCTTTTCCTCGCCAAAATGAAACTCGGCAATGAATGTCTTGGTCGTCTTGGGTGCCTTGTAGGCGAAACCGAGACCCTCGAAGAGCTTGAGTCCCGTGGAGTTGACCCCCACGGCACCTATGAGGAGGTCATAACTCTGAGGTTCAATTCCCTTGGCATGTATCGTGGGTTTCCCTTCAACCATGGTCAGGTGCTCGACCCTGCTCTGGATGAGCTGAGCTCCGGTGCCAACAGCAAGTTCAAGGAGGTACCCGTCAAAGCTCTCCCATCCTTTTAGCTGTGAGCCGAGAGGGCCACTGCCCCTGTACACCGCAGCGATTCTTCTCTCATAAAGTGGCGTGTCGATGCGAACCGTACCGACATCACTATGCAGGACGTACGAATCGATACCACGCTGGACGACGGACGGGGGGAGATTGATTCCTTCCGCGGCGAGCATCTGGACAAGGGATTCGGAGACGATTCCGCCGCAGTGGTTGCAGCCCTGGGGACCAACCCGGGAGAAGTCCTTGGCCTCGTATATGTCGACCCGGATCTCGAGGTCTATCCGGGATGCCATCTCAAGGAGGAAGTAACTGACAAACGAGCCCGCAGGCCCGCCCCCGATAACGGCAATCCTAGATCCGTCAGTCAGTTCCACAGGCCCACACCTCGCGGCGAGAGACAAGGAGACTCGAACTCACTCGAAAAACATCTTAATAAGCTATTACACTTTACACCCAAATAAGGCAACTGTCAACTTGACAAAGACGCCGTATTCTGTACAATAGCTGAAATTACACCATTACTAGCACCTTGTGATCTCAATTGAAGTTCCGGGAAACGGTGCGGGGTCGTGAGCTTGCATCTGAGAGAGGCAGGGAACCGTGAAAGGGCACACGTCACTACGACGGTGCAACAGGGAGGAAGGGAATGACACAGCTCAGGGAGTCAGGCCAGGTGTTCACAGTCGCCTCGCTCACATTGATAGTACTCGTCATTTCTTGCTCTGCATACGCTGAAACATGCACGGAGTGGGTCGGCAAGGTCGTATCTGCACAGGGGAACGTGCAGGCAAGGAGGGCTGGGGATGGCGGGTGGCAGCAGGTGCAGCTCTACGCAACCTTCTGCCCGGGCGACATAATCCGCGTGCTGGGGAGGAGCCGTGCTGATATCCTCTTGAGCAACGACACCGTCATCCGCGTCGATCAGAACACTACCATGTCCTTCTCGGAAGCTGAGAAGAAAGAGACACCCCTCATCGACCTCCTGGATGGCGCTGCCTATTTTTTCAGCCGCTTTCCCAAGGGTCTCAAGGCGAAAACACCCTTCGTGAACGCCTCTGTAGAGGGAACGGAATTCTTCCTCAGGGTTGAAGGCGACAAGACCGTCGCATCGATTTTCGAGGGCACCGTCGCGTTGACGAACGACGCGGGTAGCCTCACGCTCACGACAGGGCAGTCAGGCGAAGCTTTTGCCCACAAGGCGCCTCAGCCACGTGTCGTGGTGCGCCCCCGTGACGCGGTCCAGTGGGCTCTCTACTATCCGCCCGTTCTGTTCTATCGTGCGACCGATTTTCTCTCCCAGACGCCGAGTGATTGGCAGGCTATGGTGCAGAAATCGATCGGCTCCTATAACAAGGGTGACATTGACGGCGCTTTCAGGGACATTACGAGTGTCCCTGATGATCTCAGGGACTATCGTTTCTTCGTATATCGGGCATCGCTCCTGCTGTCGGTCGGTCGTGTTAATGAAGCGAGAAAGGACATCGACAGGGCAGCCTCTCTCGCTCCCGGCAACGCCGAGGCCCTTGCGCTTCAGACGGTCATCTCAGTGGTACAGAATGACAAAGATGGCTCACTTGACCAGGGCAGAAGGGCGGTCCGGACAGCCCCGGGTTCGGCCGCAGCCCTCATTGCCCTTTCGTATGCCTTGCAGGCGAGCTTTGATCTGAACGGCGCCCTCGATACTCTCAAGAAGGCTACAAATGCTGAGCCGGAGAACGCTCTTGCGTGGGCGAGGCTAGCGGAAGTGTATTCATCCTTGGGCTATCTTGACGAATCGCTGAAAGCCGCCCAGAAGGCGGTTGCGTTGGATCCCAACCTGTCGCGAACTCAGACTGTCCTGGGGTTTGCTCATCTCGTGCAGATAAACACGAAAGCCTCCAAGGACGCCTTTGCAAAAGCCATAGAACTTGACCAGGCAGACCCTCTTCCGCGGCTCGGTCTCGGCCTGGCGGTCATCCGTGAAGGAGATCTGGAACCGGGGCGGAGGGAGATCGAGATCGCCGCGAGCCTTGACCCTAGCAACTCGCTCATCAGGAGCTACCTGGGCAAGGCCTACTATGAAGAAAAGAGGAACAAGTTGTCGGTTGATCAATTTACCATGGCAGAGGATCTTGACCCTTCAGACCCTACGCCGTGGTTCTATGAGGCAATCCAGAAGCAGAGCGTCAACAAACCCGTTGAAGCTTTGCATGACATGCAGAAGGCGATCGCTCTGAATGACAACCGCGCTGTCTACCGGTCGCGCCTCTTGCTCGATTCTGACCTGGCAGCGCGGAGCGCGAGCTTGGCTCGAATTTATATTAATCTCGGGTTTGAACAGCTTGGACTCGTGGAAGGATGGAAATCGGTCAATACAGATCCTGCTAACTTTTCCGGGCACAGATTTCTATCCGACACATACTCGGCGGTGCCCCGTCATGAAATAGCCCGCGTGAGTGAACTCCTCCAATCGCAACTGCTCCAGCCGATCAACGTCAACCCGGTGCCACCAACTCTTGCTGAGCCGAATCGGCTCATTCTGTTCGGTGCCGGTCCAACAGACCCGTCATTTCTCGAATTTAACCCCCTCTTCAACAGAAACAGGCTGGCACTCCAGATGAGCGGTGTTGCCGGGAGCGACAGTACCTTTGGCGACGAGGCGGTGGTTTCGGGTGTATATCAGAAGCTCTCCTTCAGCCTCGGCCAGTTTCATTACGAGACGAATGGTTTCCGGGAAAATGATGATCAGAGGCAGGACATCTATAACGCGTTCGTACAGGTGAGCCTCTCGCCTGAGACGAGCGTCCAGGCTGAGTACAGGTACAGGGATACGGACACAGGGGATCTTGAACTAAGGTTCAACCCGGATGATTTCCTGCCAAATCTCAGGCAGAACCAGAAGACAAATTACGCCCGGTTGGGATTTCACCATACCTTTGCGCCTGGTTCGGACCTGATCGCCTGGGCCGGCTATCAGTATCTTAAAGAGGACACCACCAATGAGACTGAATTCCCTATTGGCACGGACACATTGGATCGGGAAGTCAAGCAGGAAGGGTACGTTGTAGAAGCCCAGCACCTGTTCCGTTCACGCCGTTTGGGCATTACAAGCGGAAGTGGATATTTCACCGCCGATCAAAAGGTGACGAATGATAGCGTCTTTGTCTTCGGGCCGTCGGGCCCGCCGCTCCCTCCGCAGAGAGATGTTGGTTTTAGTGACAAGGACCTCAGGCATGCGAATCTCTACGTCTACTCACAGATCAATTATCCCGATACGGTGATCTTCACTCTCGGTGCGAGCGGGGACTTCCTGAACGGTGGGCTTATAGACCGTGACCAGTTCAACCCTAAGATAGGAGTTACCTGGAGTCCCCTTCCAACCACGACTCTCCGCGCTGCCGTTTTCAGGACACTTGCGAGGCCGTTCATTAACCAGCAAACCATAGAGCCAACGCAGGTCGCCGGCTTCAACCAGTTCTTTGACGATACCGACGGCACCGAGTCGTGGGTGTACGGGGGGGCGGTGGATCAGAGATTTTCTGATAACCTATCCGGCGGGCTCGAATACTTCCAGAGGGACCTGAAAGTTCCCGCACAAGTCGTAAGCTTCCCCGCTCCTGATTCGCCTCCTGTGACTGAGATCCTGCGCCTTGACTGGAAAGAGCGTCTTGGCCGTGCCTACCTGTACTGGACGCCTCACAGGTGGCTGGCGCTCAGTGCCCAATACTACTACGAGAAATTTGACAGGGACAAGAGATTTGCGGCGGGAATAGAAGAAGTCACTACTCAGCGCCTCCCCTTAGGGGTCAACTTTTATCATCCCTCGGGATTCTTTGCCGGCCTGGTGGGAACGTACGTCGATCAGGAAGGCAGATTTGTGCCCCAGGGCTCAGCCCCCGGCGCTCCTGCCCTGCCGGGGAGCGACAGTTTTTGGCTCTTCGACGCCTCGGCTGGTTACAGACTTCCGAAGCGGTTAGGGATCATCACCGTCGTTGGTAAGAACCTTTTTGATAAATCCTTCAAGTTCCAGGACACGGACATTAACAATCCATCGATACAACCGGGACGGTCTGTATTTGTGCGGGCGACAGTGTCATTCTAGGTCTTGAGGATGATCTTTGCGGAGCGCAGCCTGTCTCAGAGTGGAGGCGAAGGAGACGAAAGGAGGTGATGAGCACCAACAGGTGGAGAGAGAAAAAGCTGCGCGGTCCCTTAAGACGGTCATGTGGAGAATCTGTGATGAAAAGGAGGACATTATGCCGAAGTACGGTGATCTTGAAATTGAGTGGGAAGGTGGGGTGAAACGGTCAAAGATAAAGAGCGCTAAAGATCACGCACAAGGAGGGGCCGATATCACGCACGAATTTAAGAAGGCTAAAGTTGATGTTTATGACGAAGATGGACAACTACTCACTTCCGGTACCGTTATAATGACAAAGCATAACCCTTACTGCTATTGGGTATGTTGCGCTGACGGTTGGCACTATCGTTGCGTGGGGTAGGGCCTGTCAATATTCCGTTGGAATGCACAATTATAACAGACGTTGCTTTTGAGCGTCAGGATTGATGCGTCTTCACACGGGGCGCCGATGTGAGGTGAGGAACGCATCTCCCGGCGGTTTGATGATGTCCTGCAAGGATCGCGGAGAAAGCAAGTAAGCCCCGGGGAAAGGCGGGCTTACTTGCTCTACGGTACTGTTGATCGCCTCCGGAGGGCCAGTTTGTTGGGACGTTGATAAGAGGCCTTTACCGAGGGCGTCGGTGCTGCCAAGTGTGTTCTTGGCTTTTGACGGGGCCATCTCCTCGATCCGATTTCTCGTAGGTCTCATCATTGACCTTCGTCAGGACAGCCATGGACGTTATGTTTAAACCTTTTGAACCGAAGAGAAGTGAAACCGGGACAGGGGTTCGCTTTTGTAGTCAACCACCCGAAAGAGAGTTATGATCGGAAACTCTTTTTCTGATGATCAGAGGGTAGGCCTGACGTCGTGGCGGTGTTTCCTGCCTTGACATAAGTTCATGTCATCATTTATAAAACTCTATTTGAGTTCCCTTATCCGTCTGAAAGCCTCCAGGAGACAACGAACATGGGTAATCCGCTTGAGGACCTGTTCACGTTACGTGAAAGGATCAACAAGCTTTTTGAAGAGAGCCATCCAAAGAGCATAGAAGCAGAGTCAGTTACTTGGGTCCCGCCTGTTGACATCTACGAAACTTCTGGCGAGTATGTGGTCAAGGCCGAGCTGCCCGACGTGAAGGAATCGGACATCGACATCAGAGTTGAGTCCGATGTGGTTACGCTGCGCGGCGAGAAGCCGCTTCTGCGCGAGGGAAGGTACTATCACCAGGTGGAACGCTCCTTCGGCATCTTCGCCCGGAGCTTCAGCCTCCCCACCGAAGTGGACAAGGATGCGATGACGGCGACGCTGAAGGACGGCATACTTAAGATAGTGATTCCCAAGAAGGGTGGCATGGTGCCGCTCCGGGTCGAGATCAGGAAGGATTAACGAGGAGCAGGTTCTCATGGGCAGAATACGCATAGCTATCGCGGGAATTGGTAACTGTGCGAGTTCCCTGCTGCAGGGCATAGCGTATTACGGGGCGCTTGGCAGGGACGATCTCAACGCCTCGCTCGGCCTCATGCATCACGATGTCGGAGGTTACCTGCCCGGTGATATCGAGGTGGCTGCGGCATTCGACATCGATGCGAGGAAGGTGGACAGGCCGCTCAATGAGGCGCTGTTTGCAAAGCCGAACTGCACCAAGATCTTCTACCCTGGTATCCCTGACCACGGGGTGACGGTGATGATGGGCGAGATACTGGACGGCATTTCCCCGCACCTTGAGGACTATCCCGAAGACAGGAGATTCGTGGCCGCCAATAAGGAGCCGTGCGACGTGAGCAAGGTTTTGCGGGAGAGCGGTGCGGAGATTCTGGTGAGCTACCTGCCCGTGGGTTCCGAACAGGCGACAGCCTTCTACGCCGAGGCGTGTCTCGAAGCGGGGGTTGCACTCATAAACTGCGTTCCGGTGTTCATCGCCTCGGATGACGGGTGGGTGCGCCGTTTTGAGGAGAGAGGCCTTCCGATCATCGGGGACGACGTCAAGTCGCAGATCGGCGCGACGATCATACACCGCATGCTCACGAAGCTCTTCATGGACAGGGGCGTACAACTGCACCATACGTATCAGTTGAACGTGGGGGGCAACACCGATTTCCTCAACATGCTCAATCGAAGCAGGCTGAGGTCCAAGAAGATCTCCAAGACCGAGGCAGTGAGGTCGCAGATTACCCACACCGTCACCGGCCAGGATGTGCATATCGGACCCTCTGATTACGTGCCATGGCTCAATGATAACAAGGTCTGTTTTCTGAGGATGGAAGGGGCCGGGTTCGGGAACATCCCCATGCACCTCGAGGTGAGGCTCTCCGTTGAAGACTCCCCCAACAGTGCAGGTGTGGTGATCGACGCGATCAGGTGCTGCAAGCTGGCGAAGGACCGCGGCATTGCAGGAGCGCTGACCTCCCCCTCTGCTTATTTCATGAAACATCCCCGCGAGCAGTTCGCAGACGAGGAAGCGAGGGAGATGGTTGAGGAATTCATCGCGAACAAAAGGGAAAGGTAGTGATCGGTGCAAGGCTCGGTCACTTTCTCGATAAACCCCTTGCACCTATCGCGAAACGGGTTACCGTCGACCCAAACCTGCTCACCGTAACGGGTTTCATCCTGAATATCGGCGCGGCTGCCGCCATTCCTTTCCATCTGAGGCTCGCAGGCATCCTGATCGTTGTCGGCGGGCTTTTCGACCTGTTTGACGGCATCGTTGCACGGGCGCACGGCAAGACCACCGAATTCGGCGCGTTCCTTGACTCCACGCTCGACAGGTACTCTGATTCCATCCTTTTCTTGGCCGCCGCCTGGCACTTCATGGTGCAGCAGAATGTTGCCGGAACGGCTCTCGCTGCAGGGAGCCTCGTGGGTGCGCTGCTCATCAGTTACGTTCGAGCGAGGGCCGAGGGCCTGGGCATCGCCTGCACCGTAGGGCTCATGGAAAGACCGGAGCGGCTGGTGCTCCTTGCCCTGGGGTGCCTGACCGGATGGTTGTTTGGCGTGCTCGTCATCACGTTTCTTCTGAGCCACGTGACCGTCATCCAGCGGATTGTCCACGTCTATCGGGAGGCGGGGCGTGGCAACTCTGGTTCGAGGCGAGGCGTCGCTGGCTGAATTCTGGTCGAGCCTGGGTAAGGAGGTGGCCATGCGGGAGGATTTTGGTCGTCATAACCCTGGTGCCTCGATAGCTGATCCATCCGTTGTTTTGCATGGCTGTTGGTCTTCGGAGAGATGTGATGTGCCGTGTCCGGGGGACTTCGCTTCGCGATTTCTCATGACTTGTATCTTTACCCTTGATGGTTTATACTTAGGTAACTCAAAGGGATAGCCAAGGGCCACGAGAGGAGGCGCTATGATTAGCCAGTCATGGGTGATCATCCTGAGTGTGAGTT
>JBLMXV010000190.1:0-15133 GCA_050257935.1 Chloroflexota bacterium | reverse complement strand
GATTTGAAGGTACAGCTCCGCCTGCAGCTCCTCGGTCTCCTTGTCGGCTTTCTTGTGACCGTTGCAGAACACCTGCGGCTTCCCCTCAAGGAGCTTCTGCCTCCACTGCCTGATCAAATTGGCATGGACCCCAAACTCACTGGCAATCTGGGCAACCGTCTTGTCTGCCTTAAGAGCCTCCAGCGCAACCCTTGCCTTGAAACTCGCGTCGTGCCTCTTCCGCATGTCCCGCACTGCGCATTCCTCCTCGTCGGTCTTCGCAGGCTACCATGCACCTTATTACACTGTCCAGTTTTTGGGGAGAATTATAGGCTTTTCCCTCCGTCAGAATCAGAAAAAACTGCTTTCCATATTTTGCGTGTACAATTATATGAACTACGTGGGCGACATGGCGGTGCCCCTCTGGAGGAGGTGTGATGTGAAAAAGGTCCTGGCAGTAACGGTTGTGGTGATGCTCATCGGCGTGGCGTCAGTGTCTGGCGCACGGCAGGGAAGGACGGGGCAGACCGGCCTAAGCGAAATGGACGGCCTCCGTCCCTTGCAGGCGAACGAAGCAGGTATTATCGCTGCTATGGAGGGCGGAGGCATGATGGGCGAAGGCATGGCAGGAGAAGGTATGATGGGATCGGGATCCTCTGGTCAGGGTGTCGAAGGTCAGAGAGGCGAGGAGGTGTTCAGGCAGAGATGCGCAGCCTGTCACAGAGGGGGCGGTAACATATTGAACCCCCAGAAGACGCTGTCCAGGGCAGACAGAGAGGCACAGGGACTGAAGACGGCCGATGACCTTGTGCGCTATATGAGGAACCCTGGGAGGGGGATGCCTGTCTTCAGCGAGGATAGCCTGCCCGAGTCCGACGCAAGGGCAGTAGCCGAATATATACAAAAGACCTTCAGGTAGTCTGCCGGACAGACATCCGGTTGGCGCGGGCAAGGAAGAGGTTATGGCTTGATTCGCAGAGGTTACCGGGGTCAGGAGGTGCAGAGGCTCAGATGACGCTCACTGCCTCGCAGAGGCAATGGATGCATCTCATGGCGCGCACTTCCTTTGCTTCTGATCAAGAAATCTTTTCAATCTCGCCCTGTCCGAGGCGACTGCACCTTCCGGCACCCGCTCGGTCACCGAGAGGATGAGGAACCTCCTGAACATATCGGAGTCGTTGATGCGGTAGTGGACCCACCTGCCCTCTTTCCTGTCCCTTATCAATCCTGCCTCTTTGAGGACCCCGAGGTGAAAGGAGACTTTCGGCTGGACCATGTCGAGAGCGGAGAAGATGTCGCAGACGCAGAGCTCTCCGTGCTCGAGGAGCTTCAGAATCCTCAGCCTCGTTTCGTCGGAGAGCGACTTGAAAACGCCCACTAATTCCTGCACTGCTGCTTAACCCGTGGCAGTGATAAGCGTCTTGATCTTCTCCAGCGTGGGTAACGGCTTGCCCGAGTGCTTCAGTATTCCGTCGACCACGAGCCCCGGCGTCGACATTGTGTATTTCATGATCTCCTGCAGGTCGGTCACTTTTTCAACCTTTGCCTCTATGCCAAGCTCTGCAAGGGCTTTCTTTGTCAGTTCCTCCATCTTGGTGCAGTTCGCACAACCAGGTCCCAGTACTTTGATCTCCATCCAGACGTTTGCCTCCTTCGTGCTAGATCTGGTGAGTGCCTGAGCACTCGTCCTTGCAGTCGCATATGACCTTCGCGACCGCATCCGCCTTTGACATCGCGGTAGGGGTGGGGAGTTCCGTCAGAATCGCCTCCTGGAGCATGTCCTCCGTGATGGACTCATGCTTCTGCCCCTTGTACGTAAATGTCTTACACTCCACCTCTTTGCCGAGCATCTCCGAGCACCACGGACATGAAGTGAGCTCGCAGTTGCCCTCGGCAAGGATAAGGCCTACGTCTTTCCCGTTGATCGTCACAGTGTTCGACTCGGAAATCCGGTCTTCCTGGAGCGGCACCTGTTTGTACAAGAGCTCAACCTTGATGTTCCTGAGCGCGGTCGTCATCTTCTTCACCACCCTCTCGATGACCCGTGCCGTCTCTTCACACCTGTCGCAGGTCTTCCCGTCCTTGTCGTAGCGAAGCAGTTCTACAGTCATGGTTTGCATGGCATCCTCCTACAAAATGGCGTTGAAAAGGTACCCCACCGCGATTATGCTTACTGTCATTATACCCACAAACACCACGAGAAGAGGAACCTTCAGCACCTTCCTCAGGATGATGAGTTCGGGAAGCGAGAGAGCTGTGACCGCCATCATGAAGGCGAGAACCGTGCCGATGCTGAGGCCCTTCTCCATGAGGGCATAGACGATTGGAATTATACCCGCGGCGTTGGAGTAAAGGGGCACGCCGAGCGCGACTGCCACGGGTACGGCGAATGGGTTCCGCGGTCCCGCGTAGCGTGTAAGGAAATCCTCCGGTACATAGCCGTGAATGAACCCTCCGATGGCGATCGCGACGACGATATACAGCCACACCCTCTTCAGGATGTCCCCGGTATTCAGCTTCGCATATTCCAGCCTGTCCCTGAACGTCTGCCTCGCCATCTCTTCAGTCGACGCGCCGTGAAACTGATACACGTAGTCCTCGACCCATTTCTCGAGCTTCAGCTTCCCTACCGCCAGCCCGCCGAGGACGGCGACGAGCAGGCCGGTCCCCGCGTAGACAGCGGCGATCTTCCACCCGAAGAGTCCCCACAGCAAAACCACGGCCACCTCGTTCACCATCGGAGAGGATATGAGGAACGAGAGGGTGACGCCGAGCGGTATGCCCGCCTCCACGAAACCGATGAAGAGCGGGACGGCAGAACAGGAACAGAATGGAGTCACGACGCCCAGAAGGGCGGCAAGGACGTTCCCGGCCGACTCTCTTTTCCGGGAAAGGATCGACCTCGTTCGCTCAGGAGGGAAGAAGCTCCTGATCACCGAGACGACGAAGATGATGACAGAGAGGAGAAGAAAGATCTTGATCGTGTCATAGATGAAGAATTCGAGGGCGTCGCCTAAAGGCGAACCGCGATCGATGCCAATGAGCGCGTAGGTGACATATTCGGCGAGAGGGCGCAGCATAATCTCGCTTAAACATAAACAATTGTTTATGTATTCGTCAAGGGGAGAGATGAGGAAGGGAGTCGCCGGGTCCTGTTGCAGGAAGGGCTGCAGATATGGCCGGCAACCGTCGTCGCGATACCGTCGAAGCGCCTGTGAAGCCCCAAATCCAGCGGCAGGGGGATGCCGGATCAAGCAACTCGGTGGTGTCCGTTGCCGCCCTTGCCGCTGGATCTGAGAATGTACTTTACAGGTGCCTGTGGACGGGGCCCGTCACTTCTTCAAAGGTATAGGTGTACTTCACCGGCTTTCTCCCGAAGCAGGTGCCGAGGCTTTCGTAGAGCGCCAGCTCCTTGAGATCCACCTCTCTGCGCTTGATGACTTCCGAAGTCGCTTCGTACACCACCTTGTCGCCGAGGACATCGACGACCGTGTAGCCCGTTTTGCCCTCCAACAGGAGGAACACCGCCGCCGCGCCGGTCTTGTACCCGAAATTGACGTCGTATGCCGAAGAATCTCCGCAGCGCACAAGGTGGCCCGGCGTCACCTCCCGGACTTCCGGCAGTTCGTAGACTCCGGGAGCGAACATGCCGGTCTTGTGCATGAATTCCTTCACTTCCGGATCCTTCTTCAGTCTCGCCTCGAGCTGCTGCCGGATGTACCTCCCGGCGCCGGCGAGTTTCTTGTGGCCGAAGGCGTCGACGCCTGCTGAGAGGTCGTAGAGCTCCTCGCCGCTCGCGTTTTTCATGCCTTCCGCGGCTACGATTATGTAAGTTCCCGCCCTCACATCGCTCCTCAATATCCTGCCGAAGTAGGTCACTTTCATGTGGTCATAGACCACGTCGAAATCTACCGGCACCTCCGGTATGAGGATGCAGTCAGCTTCGGCACCGACGCCGCCGCGAAGTGCAGTGTGGCCGCCGTACCTGCCGAAGACTTCGATGGCCAGTATCCTGTTGTGGCTCATGCCCGTGGTCTTCAGGTCCCTCGTGAAGATCGCGATCCTGTTGATGGCCGAGTCGCCCCCGACGCTGTATGACTGAAGGTCGAGGTCCATTGTCTTCGGTACGTGGACACAGGAGATGCCCTGTTCGGATAGGTCTACGACGACGCTCCCCGTGTCATCGCCGCCACTGATAATCAGCGCGTCGATGCCGAACTTCCTGAGTCCTTCCTTGATGCGTTCATATTTCTTCGGGTCTGCGATCTTCTTGATCTTCACCCTCGAGTGTCCCGCCTCGGAACCGGCGAGGGAGGCCTCGATGCGGCTCACCCGTTCGGCGTTGAGGGTAACGACTTCGGGAAGATCCACAAGATTGTAAAGTCCCGCATACCCGTTCGGGATGACCACCGACTCTATTCCCTGTGCGTAAGCCTCACGGGCTATGCCCTTGATGACGGCGTTGAGCCCGCCGCAGTCTCCTCCGCTGGTAATGATGCCTATCCTCTTGATTGCCATTCAGTCCTCCTTCTTACCGGCCGTGTTTCAGCGGGCGCGAGGCAAAGGGATCGTGCCGCCTCCCGCACGGTCCACGGCTCCTTTCATTGTGTCGTATGATATTCCTGTATGGACTTCACCGCGATCTCCTGTCCCAGGAGCCGTGTGATAGCTTTCACCACCGCCTTCGCGCCGGAGATCGTAGTCGTGTAAGGCACGTGGTACTGCAGCGCGCTTCTCCGTATGGAGAGGGAGTCTCTCTGAGCCTGTGCGCCGGTGACGGTGTTGATCACGAAATCGACCATTCCGTTCTTGATGAGATCGACCACGTGGGGCCTTCCCTCCATGACCTTGTTGATCACCTCCACATGCATCCCGTGGTCGGCGAGGTACTGAGCGGTTCCCCTCGTTGCGACGACCTGGAATCCCATACCGATAAGGTCTCTCACAATACCGACCGTATGGGCCTTGTCCTTGTCCTTCACGCTTATGAATATCCTGCCGGACGTTGGTATCCTGTTGTAGCTCGCGGTCTGGGCCTTTGCGTACGCGAGGCCGAAATCCTCGTCGATGCCCATGACCTCTCCCGTTGATTTCATCTCAGGCCCCAGGATCGTGTCGACGCCGGGAAACCTGTCGAACGGAAATACGGCCTCTTTCACCGCAACGTGCCGCGTGTGGCGTTCGGCGGTAAGCTCCAGCTCGGCGAGTGACCTGCCTGCCATCGCCTTTGCGGCAAGCCTCGCGAGAGGCACGCCTGTCGCCTTGCTCACATAGGGTATGGTACGGGACGCCCTCGGGTTCACTTCCAGAATGTAGATGTCGTTGTCTTTGATAGCGAACTGAACATTCATCAACCCCTTGACCTTGAGCTCAAGGGCTAGGGCCCTCGTCTGTCGCCTGATCTCAACGACCGTGTCGTCCGACAGGGAATAAGGAGGGAGCGAGCAGGCGGAGTCTCCGGAGTGTATGCCCGCCTCCTCGATGTGCTCCATCACGCCCGCCACGACGACCGATTCCCCGTCGGAAATGGCGTCTACGTCCACCTCGATCGCGTCCTCGAGGTACTTGTCGACAAGGATCGGGTGCTCCGGCGACGCTTTCACTGCCCTCGCCATGTAGTCCCTGAGGGATGCCTCGTCGAATACGATTTCCATCGCCCTGCCGCCGAGGACGTACGACGGCCTCACCATAACCGGGTAGCCGATTTTTGAGGCGATCGTCACCGCCTCTTCAACGGATATTGCCGTATCGCTCTCGGCCTGCTTGAGGTCGAGTTGATGGAGGAGTTCCTTGAAGCGCTTCCGGTCTTCAGCCCTGTCGATCGAGTCAGGCGACGTGCCGAGTATGGTGACCCCTTCTCTTTCGAGGGGAACGGCGAGCTTCAGGGGCGTTTGCCCGCCGAACTGGACGATCACACCATCGGGTTTCTCGATCTCGATGATGTTAAGGACGTCCTCTATGGTGAGAGGCTCGAAGTAAAGCCTGTCAGCGGTGTCATAGTCCGTGCTCACAGTCTCGGGATTACAGTTTACCATGATCGTTTCATAACCAAGGTCCCTCAAACCGAAGACCGCCTGGACGCAGCAGTAGTCGAACTCGATCCCCTGCCCTATCCTGTTCGGCCCAGAGCCGAGTATGACAATCTTCCGTTTCATCGTCGGGTTTGCCTCGCAGTCCGCACGCGGCGTGTCATGAGTTGTGGATCCACCGGCGTCTTTAGCCTGTCTGTCAACTGGAGGCAGGGAGCCTGAGACTGACCTGAACGGCCACTCATAGGTCGAGTAGAGGTATGGTGTGTACGCCTCGAACTCTGCGGCACAGGTATCAACCAGCTTGTAGACCGGGATGATTCCGAGCTCCTTCCTCATCGCGCGAACCCGCAGTTCCGCGCTGCCGGACAGATCGGCGATGCGCCTGTCGGAGAACCCGTATTCCTTTGCCTCTCGTAAAATACCTGAGATCTCCCCGCCTCGTGCGCCTGCCCCCCTTCCGCCGGCGTCGAAGGATTTCTCTATCCTTTCTTCCATCTCCAGGATCTGGCGTATGTTATTGAGGAACCACGGATCTATCCAGGTGAGCTCATGGATCTCCTCGCAGCTCAAGCCCTGCCGCAGGGCCTCGGCTATGTACCACAATCTTTCTGCGTTCGGCGTCTTGAGGCGCGCCTTGATCTCGTTCATCTCAGCCACGACGCGTTCGAAGCCCGAAGAGCCGATCTCGAGGCTTCTCAGAGCTTTCTGGAGGGACTCTTTGAACGTCCTTCCGATAGCCATCACCTCCCCGACGGACTTCATCTGAGTCGTGAGCGTGGGGTCGGCCTCAGGGAATTTCTCGAAGGTGAACCGGGGGACCTTCGTGACGACATAGTCGATGGTCGGCTCGAATGAGGCGGGGGTCTCGCGGGTGATGTCGTTTCTGATCTCGTCAAGGGTGTATCCCACCGCCAGCTTCGCCGCGATCTTCGCGATGGGAAATCCCGTTGCCTTAGAGGCGAGTGCTGAACTTCGCGACACCCTCGGGTTCATCTCGATCACGACCATTCTTCCCGTCTTCGGGTCAAGGGCGAATTGGATATTCGAGCCTCCCGTGTCGACCCCAATTTCTCTGATGACAGCGATGGACGCATCGCGCATCCTCTGGTATTCCTTATCCGTAAGCGTCTGAGCAGGCGCGACGGTGACAGAATCCCCTGTGTGTACACCCATGGGATCGAAGTTCTCTATTGAACAGATGATCACGACGTTGTCCTTCTGATCGCGCATCACCTCGAGCTCGTACTCCTTCCAGCCGAGGGCGGACTCCTCTATCAGGACCTGCTGCACAGGGCTTATCTTCAGTGCCTTGTCAAGGAGTTCACGGTATTCCTCGATGTTGTACGCAATTCCCCCTCCCGTGCCGCCGAGCGTAAACGCAGGCCTGAGAATGGCAGGGAAACCGACGTACTCGACCGCCTCAAGGCCTTCCTTCATGGTTGTCACGGCGGCGCTCTTCGGCACATCGAGCCCGATCGCCCGCATCGCCTCCCTGAAGAGTTCCCTGTCCTCAGCTTTCTTGATCGCGTGGAGGCGGGCACCGATGAGTTCGACGCCGTGGCGTTCCAGGACGCCTGATTCCTGCAACTCGACAGCGAGGTTGAGTGCCGTTTGGCCACCCATGGTCGGCAGGATCGCGTCGGGCTTTTCCCGGGCGATGATGAGTTCGAGGATCTCCCGTGAGAGAGGTTCGATGTACGTAACGTCCGCTGTTTCGGGATCTGTCATGATCGTGGCGGGGTTGGAATTCACGAGGACGATTGTGTACCCCTCTTCGCGGAGGGCCTTGCACGCCTGGGTTCCCGAGTAGTCGAACTCGCAGGCCTGCCCTATCACGATGGGGCCGGAACTGATGATCAGAATCTTCCTGAGGTCGGTCCTCTTCGGCACGGCGGCACCTTCTGCACCGGGGTCTTGGCATCGGGCAGACCCCTGTGCGGGCGCAGTAGCCCGCACAAGATAAAGGGAATCTGTACATTGTACCACAACGGCTGCAAAGAAAAGGGCTGAGACGCTGGCGTCCCAGCCCGAATCCTTGTGGCTTGTCTCAGTCGGCCTTTATTTCTTTCCTTTGAGGGCTGCCTGGGCGGCTGAGAACCTCGCAATAGGCACACGGAAGGGCGAGCAGCTCACGTAGTCGAGCCCTATCTCGTGGCAGAACGCCACCGAGCGGGGTTCGCCGCCGTGCTCGCCGCAGATGCCCATCTTGAGGTCTTTTTTCACTTTCTTGCCCTTTTCAACTGCCATCTTCATGAGTGGGCCGACACCGTCGAGGTCGATGGAGATGAAGGGGTCTTCCTTGAGGATACCTTTCTCAACATAGAAAGGCAGGAACTTCCCGACGTCGTCTCTCGAGAAGCCATAGGTCGTCTGCGTGAGATCGTTCGTGCCGAACGAGTAAAAGTCCGAGACTGTAGCGATCTCGTCCGAAGTGACACACGCACGGGGAAGCTCGATCATCGTCCCGACGGTGTACGGTACTTTTACGTTGTACCGTTTCTTCACCTCGTCACAGACCTTGACAGCCATGTCCCTCATCATCTCGAGCTCCTTGACGAGGCCGACGACAGGGATCATGATTTCGGGAATGACCTTTACCTTCTGCTTTGTCAGCTCGCAGGCCGCCTCCATGATCGCCTGCACCTGCATCTCGTAGATCTCGGGGTAGGTGACGCCGAGACGGCAGCCGCGGTGTCCGAGCATCGGGTTCAGCTCATGGAGTGACCTGTTCTTTGCACTCAGCTGCTCAAAGGGGACATCCATGTCCTGGGCAAGCTCCCTGAGGGCGCTGTCGGTCTGCGGAAGAAACTCGTGGAGCGGCGGATCGAGGAGCCTGATCGTCACCGGCAAGCCGTTCATCGCCTTGAAGATGCCGATGAAGTCGTCCTTCTGGAAGGGCAGGAGCTTCACGAGGGCTTTCTTGCGGCCCTCGAGAGTGTCGGATAGTATCATCTCCCTCACCGCCTTGATCCGGTCAGGGCCGAAGAACATATGCTCTGTCCTGCAAAGCCCGATTCCCTCGGCGCCGAACTTGATTGCCGCTGCGGCATCCCCGGGCGTGTCGGCATTTGTCCTTACCTTCAGGGTCCTGAATTCGTCGGCCCACTTCATGAGTTCCTTGTACCAGGGATTGTGCTCGGGGTCTGCGGGCAGGAGGTTCAGCTGTCCCTCGTAGACCCTTCCCTTCGTGCCGTTCAGGGTGATCCAGTCGCCTTCTTTCAGCACGTGGCCGTTCACGTTGATCACCTTGCCTCGCGCGTCGATGTTGAGCGCGTTGCATCCGACGATGCAGCACTTGCCCCATCCCCTCGCAACGAGGGCTGCGTGGCTCGTCATTCCCCCATGGGCAGTAAGGATCGCTTGCGCAGCATGCATTCCGTGGACATCCTCAGGCGAAGTTTCATTTCTCACGAGGATGACCTTCTCACCTTTCTTTGCCCATGCCTCGGCGTCGTCCGCGGTGAAGACCACCCGACCCAGGGCGCCGCCCGGACCTGCAGGAAGGCCCTTGGCGAGCTCGACCGCCTTCTTCTCGGCAGCGGGGTCCACGCTCGGGTGCAGGAGTTCATCAATCTGATCGGGCTTCACGCGCATCACAGCCATCTGCTTGGTGATGAGCTTCTGCTTCGCCATCTCGACAGCCATGCGGATAGCAGCCTGGCCGTTCCTCTTGCCCACCCTTGTCTGGAGCATCCAGAGCTTTCCGTCCTCGATGGTGAACTCGATGTCCTGCATATCCGTGTAATGCGTTTCGAGCCTCCTTTCGATGCCGTGGAGCTGCTTGTAGAGCTTCGGCATCGCCATCTCGAGAGAAGGAAGGTGCTTCGTGTCCTCGGTCTTGCCAGCCTCGTTCACCGGGTTGGGAGTCCTGAGGCCGGCCACGACGTCCTCGCCCTGGGCGTTTGGCAGCCACTCCCCGAAAAAGACGTTCTCGCCCGTTGCCGGATTCCTCGTAAAAGCGACGCCGGTTCCGGAGTCGTCTCCCGTGTTGCCGAACACCATGGACTGCACATTCACCGCCGTGCCCCAATCCTCGGGGATCTTCTCTATCCTGCGGTACGAGACGGCGCGCTTGCCCATCCATGACTGGAAGACCGCGCCTATGCCACCCCAGAGCTGCTCACGGGGGTCGTCGGGGAATTCCTTCTTCAGGGTGTTCCTGATGATGGCCTTGAACTCATCGCAAAGTCTTGTGAGGTCCTCGACGGTCAAATCGGTGTCGCTCTTGTAGCCCTTCTGCTTCTTCACCGCAGTCAAGGCGTGCTCGAGCTTCTCGCGGATGCCGTGTCCGCCCTCCGGTTCGATGCCCGCAGCCTTCTCCATGACGACGTCGGAATACATCATGATGAGCCGCCGGTACGCGTCGTATACGAAGCGCGGATTGTTCGTCTTCCTGATGAGACCGGGCATGGTCTTTGTCGTGAGACCGATATTCAACACCGTCTCCATCATGCCGGGCATGGAACTCCGGGCGCCTGAACGGACCGACACGAGGAGCGGGTCATTGGGGTCTCCGAATTTCTTGCCGATGATCTTTTCGACCTTTACGAGGGCTGTATCAACCTGTTCCTTCAGGCCTGCAGGATAGTTTCTCTTGTTTGCGTAATACTCTGTGCAGACCTCGGTGGTGATGGTGAAACCGGGCGGGACTGGTATGCCGAGGTTGGTCATCTCGGCGACGTTCGCCCCCTTGCCGCCGAGAAGGTTCTTCATCTCGGCCTTACCGTCGGCTTTGCCGTCACCGAAGAAATAGACGTACTTTTTCGCTCTTGCAGGTTTGCCCTTTTGTGCCGGCTTCTTTGCGCTCTTGACACGTGTTGCCATCCAAATATACCTCCTCTATGGGTTTATGAATGATATTGAAGTCGAACGATATCTGCGGTACAGTACAGTCTATATGAGTGTGCAGAAAAAAGCAAGCCAAAAAAAGGCGACTTTTCATAGAGTTGACACTGTCTGGGGAAGGGGGCGGCATCATCGCACGCCTGACCGGATGCCGTCCCGCTCTTACGCTTCTTACGACTCGCAATTCTGAATAAGTGTCAGAATGGACTTGGTGAGCAGGGCGGAACGCTAGCAATCCTTTCTCAGTGCGATGGGATTAATACACTTAGAGCGAGTTCCGGTCGAATTCAGTGGCGGTGTGATTCACTGGAGCCATTCACGGGTGGTCTTACTACAACAACGTATCGTAGCAGAAAGGTTTTCAGCATCTTCGCCCCGCCAATGGAGCGAGCGTACGCAACGCCAAAGTGAATTGAAAAAAGGCACGGAATTGGGCTAGAATCTTCGATACGTGTTCAGTTTGGAGGGGCTCCAGGGAGTTTTCCTCAAACGTTGGAGAGATGTCCGAGAGGCTGAAGGAGCACGATTGGAAATCGTGTGTGGGGGTCACACCTCACCGAGGGTTCAAATCCCTCTCTCTCCGCCACTGATCGACTGTTTTTCCATAGCCGGGGGCTGGCCCTGCGCAACAGACGGGTGTGAATCCCGCCAGGTCCGGAAGGAAGCAACGGTAAGCATTTCGGCTGTGTGCCGCAGCAAGCCGGCCCCATGGTAAGTCAAAAGGTGACCGGTCCGCGACGGCGACACCGGCGCTGAGACTCAGCCGGGCCAGCCACTGGCTATGGAAAAGCGATTTGACCCATCACGTGAGTTCGGAGCAAGTGAGACGTTCCATAATCGTGCAACTCGTGTGCACTGCGTAAACGATCGAATGTGACCTTATGTCCTACCTTGTCCTCGCGCGAAAATGGAGACCGCAGACCTTCGATGACCTCGTCGGGCAGGAGGCCATCGGCAGGATGTTGAGAAGCGCCCTCGAGCACAACAAGGTTGCCCACGCCTACATCTTCTCAGGGCCGAGGGGAGTGGGAAAGACTTCCACGGCACGCATTCTCGCCAAGGCACTAAACTGCGAGCAGGGCCCGACGGCAACGCCGTGCAACGCGTGCGCCTCCTGCAGGGCGATCACCGACGGATCCTCCCTGGATGTGACCGAGATCGACGGAGCCTCGAACACGGGCGTAGACAATGTCCGTGACCTGAGGGAACGGGTGCGTTACGCCGCGAGCGGCGGCCGTTACAAGATCTACATCATCGACGAGGCCCACATGCTTTCCACCGCGGCGTTCAACGCGCTGCTCAAGACTCTCGAGGAGCCGCCCGCGCACGTCATCTTCGTCCTCGCGACCACCGAGCCGAAAAGAATACCGGCTACCGTCCTGTCGCGATGTCAGCACCTGCCGTTCAGGAGAATCGGCAGCCAGAGGATCAAGGAACGTCTGGCTGCTATCGTCGGAGAGGAGGGAATCAACGCCTCCGACACGGCGCTTGACATGGTCGCGAGGGTCGCCGACGGCAGCATGAGGGATGCCCTTACCATCCTCGATCAGGTCGGTTCAATCTCTGACGACATCAACCTTGCCGATCTGCGCGATCTCCTGGCGATCACAGACACGGAGACCCTCACGAGGGTCACGTCGGCTGTTATCGAGGGGGACGCTCAGGCCGTGGTCACGATGATCGCGGACCTGACAAACGCGGGTACAGACCTGAGAGCGTTCGCGAAGGACCTTCTCCAGTATGTCAGGAACCTTCTCATCGTCAAGATCGTGGGAGGCGGCGCTGGCGCACTTGAGCTCAGCGACGAAGAGGCCGGCGCCCTTGCGCGCCTCTCCGAGAAGACTTCTCAGGAGCACCTCTCCCTCATTCTCGCAGAACTGGTCCGGTCGGAGCCTGTTTTCAGAAGCGCCTTTCACCCGAGGATTGCACTTGAGATGACACTCATACGCCTGGCCTTGCTGAGCCATTTTTCCTCAGTTGGCGATGCCATCAGGATGCTGAAGGGCACTCCGTCTCCACACCCGATGAGTGTGGGGGATGCCCCGGAAAAGAGGACACGGGTCAAGACCGTTTCGCCACCGACGGCTGCCGAGCCACAGCCGGCTCCCCCCAGCAGTGCGCCGTCTCGTGAAACAAAAGGAATGGCGCTGAAGGATGTATGGGATGAGGTCCTCACAAGACTTGAGGAGATGAACCGCCCTCTTGCTTACAAACTCAAGGAAGGTACCTGCACGTTCGGGGAGTCGGAGGTGAGGATCGTCTTCAACGGCGGTCTTGCCGTCCACGCGGAATCTGTGACGGAGAACCTTGCCGTTGTGAAAAACGTGCTGAAGGAGACCGCCGGAAGAGACATCGGCCTTTCACTCGAAACGTCGAAGGGGAAGGCTCCCACCAAGAGAGAGTTGAAGGAGAAAGCGCTGAGCGACCCCATCGTGAAGGAGGCTCTTGAACTCTTTGAGGGAAGGATAGTGGACGTGATACCCCAGCCGAAAGGAGGAGATAATGTCTAAGAAAATGCTTGGAGACATCATGCGGGAAGCGCAGAAGCTGCAGGGAGAGATGCAGCGGATGCAGGAAGAAGCCCGGAAGAAGACCGTTGAGGCGACCGCCGGGGGAGGGATGGTGACCGTCGTTGCCAACGGCGGGGGAGAATTGGTATCTGTAAAGATCGAGCGTGATGTGATCAACCCCGACGACGCGGAGATGTTGCAGGACCTCATCCTTGCAGCCTCCAACGAGGCCCTGAGAAGGGCTCAGCAGATGATGAATGAAGAGATGTCCAAGCTCACCATGGGCATGCAGATTCCGGGACTCGGCGCCCTCAACAACCTCTTCGGCAGATAGCGTGAGGTCATGTCACGAGGCATCATCGAAGACCTGATCACGCAATTCACGAAGCTTCCGGGGATCGGGAGAAAGACAGCCCAGAGGCTTTCCTTTTTCGTTCTTGCGATGCCCGACCAGGAGGCAAGAGCCCTCGCGGAGGCGATCCTGCAGGTGAAGGATCGTGCTCGTTTCTGCTCCCGCTGTTTCAATATCACCGACCAGGACCCCTGTGAGATCTGCAGCGATGAGTCCCGTGATGCAACGAGGATCTGCGTGGTTGAAGAACCGAGCAACATCCTCGCTATCGAGAGGACGGGGAGTTTCCGGGGGACCTACCATGTACTGCTCGGTGCGCTGTCGCCCCTGGATGGGGTGACGCCCGAGAGGCTCAAGATCGGCGAACTCCTCTCTCGAGTGAGCAACGGCGTGGTGAAGGAAGTGATCCTCGCTACGAACCCGAACACCAAGGGAGAAATGACCGCTCAGTATCTCACGGAGATGCTCAAGCCTTTCCATACCAGGGTGACCCGCATCGCCTACGGCCTTCCCATCGGAAGCGACATCGAATTCGCAGACGAGGTGACTCTCACCAAGGCCCTGGAGGGCAGGCGGGAGATGTAGCGCAACTGGGGTTTTCCCACACTGGACCGGCCTGCCTGAGAGCCTTTCTTCTAATGAATATCCGTTACGGTTTCACGGCCTCTTCGATCTTGCTCATATCATCTGCGGAATGAACCCCGGCCCGCTTCCCGTTCCTTGTCTCTCGTCATCTCTGCGCACGCTGCATCGAGGTTGGTACGAACAAAGTGCAGGCGGACCACTTCCTGAATGAATCTGCTGATCTTTCTGGCACCGATGACCTTGTGGCGCCTCTCGTACTCGTAGATTATAGTTGCAACATCTGATCACATCATCAAATTGCAGTCGCTAACATGCGGGCAGACGGACGTCTTCGACAGCTTGGCAAGCAAACCTCACAAAATCAATGATTGACATGGCACTTTCTCATGCATATAATGAGAGCATGTAATGGAGGTGCAGAAAATGCGTGCAACTCTAAACATACCGGATGATCTCCTTTCTGAAGTGCAACAGCTTACAAACGAGAGATCCAAGACAAGAGCGATCGTTGTTGCCATGCAGGAATTTGTGAGACAGCAGAAGATCAAGGACCTGATCGCCCTCCGGGGAAAAATAAGCATCGACTACGACTGGCAGGAGGAAGAAGAACGGGAGATGGAGGCGCAGGGCGTCAGGGAGGGGCTTATTGGAAGAAAGACCCGGTAACGGCGTACTCGTCGACACGGGCGTCTGGGTCGATTTCTTCAAAGCCGGCTCAGAGATGGGCGACAGACTCGAAGGGCTCATCTCCGAGGGATCGGTCTGGGTTTGCGGCATAGTCTTGTTTGAGCTTTTGCAAGGCGTCAGATCGGCGGACGAAAGAGACAGAA
>JBLMXV010000189.1:0-8159 GCA_050257935.1 Chloroflexota bacterium | reverse complement strand
GAATGAATTTCAGGGCATACCTGAAACTCCAGAAGGTATCCGGGAATTCAGGATAAATGAGGAGTGCTTTCACTCAACGCCCCTTATCATTTTACTTCGTATCTTCTCATATCAACGGCTGTCTTCATGCCGTCCATCACCTCTCTGACAGGCATCGGCGTAACTTTGGAAAGAAGTTCCGACAGTATGCTTTTATGCGCTGCCGCAAGATGCTGAACGAGCACGAACGCCATGCCTGTATCAGCAGCAGATTCTCGAGCAGATGGGTAGACGCCTCGACCCTTCCTGCAGAAGCCCCGACTCCTACGATGGGGAATTGTCCACTTCCGAAGCCACCAGTAGAGCCCATCTCAAAATCCCGTCTCTCTTCATGCTCGTCTCTCTCTTGGTCATTCCCGGGCAGGCGGGAATCCAGGTTTTCCAGACCCTTCTGGATGCCCGGTTCAGCGGGCATGACGCTTTTCTCAGGGTAACCCGATTTTGATAGATTCCAGCCCGCCCTGCTTCTGACAAATTCAGGTAAGGCCGCCCTCTTATGTTTTGTCGGAAACGATCGCCTCCCCTACGACTCAGTATACTATAAATGAGGGATATTTTAATGCCGCCTCTTAACTCTTCCTTTGCGTCCGCGATTTTGCATTATTCGTTTTCTTGCGAGGTGCAGATAATTCGATGACTTACCCCCTCCGAACTCAGCCACAACGGGCCGTCTCGCTCTTTACGCTCAGATAGATTCAGCGTTTCCCGTGCCAGATTGTAGCATATCGTGTCGCGGTGCCAAGACAGAGGTTCAACTGACTTGAGGTATCATGGGCGATCAGCTCCGCCGGTTCATCGGTGCTCGGATGGCCAAGTGAAGCATTCAGCCGGACAAACCGCAAAAGTTGCCTCGGAATAGAAGCATCCTGCTATGATTGTAGTATGAGCTTCGAGGTGCTCGACATATCGGGGGACGCGGGCGTGAGGGCAACGGGTGCTTCTAAGCAGGAGGCCTTGAGGGATGCCGCTGCGGGAATGTACAGCCTGATCACCGACCTCTCCTCTGTGGAAACGAGAAACACCCTGCAGGTGAGCGTGACTTCTGACTCGCCGGAGGGGCTTCTTGTGAGGTATCTCAACGAGTTGATATTCCACTTCGACACATACGGCTTTATAGGGAGGGAGGTTGATGCGATACTGACCGGCGACTTCTCTCTCACGGCGACGGTACGGGGTGAGGCGTTCGACATCGCGAGGCACGAACGACGCGTGATGATAAAGGCGGCTACTTACCACAATGTGAGGTTCGAAGAATCCGGCGACGGGTGGATCGCGGAAGTGATGTTCGACATCTAGGAGGCACGTATGGCGCTGCTTGAGAAGCTGAGGAGGATAGACCGCAACAGACTGGAGGTTCCGAAAGGGTACAAAGCCGGAATGAGGACGAATGGCATCATCTTCGTGGACGAGGTGCTCGAGAAGGAACTCGAGGCGGAATCGGTAGAACAAGTGGCAAATGTGGCGACGCTTCCCGGCATTGTCGGCTCTTCGCTCGCTATGCCGGACATACACACCGGCTACGGGTTTCCGATCGGGGGCGTCGCGGCATTCGACCTGAAGGAGGGCATCGTCTCGCCGGGAGGGGTCGGCTACGATATCAATTGAGGCGTCCGCCTCCTCAGGAGCAACCTCAAGAGGGGGGAGGTAGCTCCGAGGGTCAGGGACCTCGTGGAGGTCCTGAATAACCAGATCCCTGCCGGTGTCGGCTCCAAAGGGAAGATCAGACTCGGGCCGCAGGACGAGAGGAAGCTCCTCGTGCTCGGGGCGCGCTGGGCCGTGGAAAGGGGGTACGGGGAGCTTTCAGACCTCGAAAGGATAGAGTCTCACGGATGCATAGAAGGGGCTGATCCGGACCTGATCAGCGATAAGGCGTACGAGCGGGGGAGGGCACAGCAGGGTACCCTCGGCTCGGGCAACCACTTCCTCGAAATCCAGTACGTTGATGAGGTGTTCGACGAAAAAGCGGCACAGGCCATGGGACTGTTCAAAGACGAGATCACAGTGATGATCCACACCGGCTCCCGGGGATTCGGGCATCAGGTCTGTACAGACTTCCTGGAAGTCATGGAGCATGCCGTCAGGAAATACTCCATCTCGTTGCCTGACAAGGAACTCGCCTGCGCTCCATTTCAGAGCAAGGAGGCGCAGGACTACCTCGCCGCGATGCGCGCTGCTGCCAATTACGCCTGGGCTAACAGGCAGTGCCTCATGCATTGGACGAGGGAAGCCTTCATGGCCTTCTTCGGCGCCTCGCCGCGGCAGCTCGGCATGTCCCTCGTGTATGATGTGGCACACAATGTCGCCAAATTGGAAGAGCATCTTGTCGAAGGGCGGAAGCGAAAGCTCGTGGTGCACAGGAAGGGCAGCACGCGGGCTTTTCCTCCAGGGCATCCGGAGCTGCCCGAGGCATACCGCTCCATGGGACAGCCGGTGCTGATCCCCGGCGACATGGGCAGGGCGTCATTTGTGCTCCTCGGCACGGAACGGGCGATGGTCGAGACATTCGGCTCTACGTGCCACGGTGCCGGCAGGCTCATGTCGAGGCATCAGGCGATCAGGAAAGCGAAGGGACGGTCGATAAGGAGGGAGATGGAGGACAAGGGCATCTTCGTGAGATCGGCGGGCAGAGAGATCCTCGCGGAAGAGATGCCCGAGGCGTACAAGGACATTTCGAATGTCGTCGACGTGGTCCACAATGCAGGAATTGCGACGAAGGTGGTCCGGCTGAGACCGATGGGAGTCGTGAAGGGGTGAGATGGCCGTGCAGAAACTGAGAGTCGGAAGGATCCCTTACGCAAACCTCTTTCCGATCTTCCGCACACTCGAAAGCGAATTCGACTGTTGTTCCTATGAATTCGTCGAAGGGGCGCCCTCGAAGCTGAACAGGATGCTTCGCGAAGGGGAGATAGACCTCAGTCCTTCCTCGTCAGTAGAATATCTGAGGAACCCCGCCTTGTACGAGATTATCCCGGGGCATTCGGTCAGCTCGCGGGGGGCCGTGGAAAGCATCCTCTTCTTCTCCGACAGGAAGATGGAGGCCCTCGACGGCACGGTGGTGCACGCCTCGGCCCAGTCAGAGACCTCGACAGCGCTTCTCGCGGTCATCCTCAGGAAGTTCTACGGAGTGAAGTGTGACATCGCCATTTCTGACTACCCTCAGATCACACAGGAAAGGTCCTACCTTCTTATCGGAGACGACGCGCTGCGCCACCGGAATATGACCGGATCTCAAAGACTCGAAGGCCCCGGGCGGGGCCGGACCGCATACGACCTGGGTGAAGTCTGGTATCGTCAGACCGGGCTGCCCTTCGTCTTCGCACTCTGGATCGTAAGGAAAGATCACGGCAAGACTTCAGATCGCCCGCCCCTGCGCGGCGACACGAGGGAGAAGCTCCTGCGGGGTTTCATCTCGGATCTCGACAGGGCGAAGCATATCGCTCTCGGAAAGCTGTCCGAGCTTGTGCGCGGCGCGCCGTTCCGGTCGTTCATGTCGGAGGATGAGATTCTCCGGTATTGGGACAAGCTCGACTATGACCTCACCACCGCGCACTACGAGGGTCTCAAACTTTTCAATGACTTCCTGGTGGAGTTGTCGTACCTTACACGGCTACCCTCAATAACCGAACCTAGGTAATTTATCTTGCCGTTGCGGGGCAGGCCGGAGCGCCTCCAATCCCTGCTGAATACGATGAGATTCGATTCAGAGAGGCGTCTCCTCGAATTCACTGTCGACGTGATGCAGCAGCTCCTCAAAGGTGGTCATGATGAATAAGTTATCGCAGCAGAAAGGTTTCCGGAATCTCTGCCCTGATGTGCCTGGGAACGCATGAATAATCCCGGCTGGACCTGCGGGTGGAGCGCTGCCTTCCGCCGTCCGTTGAGCTGTGGTAAAATAAATATTCCTCGCTCGACGCAGTCGGTGCGTCGAGATCGAGGCAAATTCAAAGATAGCATGAACAACAGGGGGGTAAGGTGAACGAGAACGTCACGAAGTTGCTGCTCGATCTCTACAGCAATCCTTTGTTCAGGAAGGGATTTCTCGATTTCCTCATGAAGCTGCAGCAGGACGGGATAGAAGCTGCCCGGAAGTACTGGGATGCCTACCCCTCAAAGGACAAGCTCTTTGAAGGGGCTCCCCAGCTCTTCGAGCAGATGATTTCGCTGTACTCGGGCATGGGCTTCGTGCCTCTCAGGAAGTACGAAGAAGTCGTCAAGGAACGTGATGAACTCAGGAAGGAGAACGAATTCCTCAAGAACACGGTGAGGGAGATGCAACTGAAGGTCTTCGCCGAAGGCGGCACAAAGATGCGAGAGGCGTGGACGGACATAGTCGAAAAGCAGATGGAGATGAGCAGGGACATCGCAAAGGATTTCTTCAAGATCTTCGAGCAGAAGGGGGAAAATCAGTAACACTGTGTGACGTGGCAGAGACATCAACCGTGGTTGTCATGCCTTTGCCCGCTATACAAGAAACCAACGACAGGAGGATGACGATGGAAAAAGGCGCTGAGTTTTTCAACGCATGGACGAAGTCTCAGGCGGAATTCATGGAAAAGTGGATGGGTGCGCAGAAGCAGTTCGTCGACAAGTGGATGGAGGCAACGAAAAATGTCCCCTTTGCGGGAAAAGGCGCGGAGGCTTTTGACGCGTGGGTGAAGCCACAGAAAGATCTGCTCGACAACTGGTCCAGGTCACAGAAGGAGTTCTTTGACAAGTGGATGGAAGGCACCAAGGGCTTCCAGAAGATGTTCATGGATATGTCGGGCATCAAGGAGGGAACCGAGGCCTTCAAGGCGTGCGACACATGGATGGCAGGTATGATGGACTCGTTCAAGTCCTTCACCGACGGCATGATGAGTATGCAGGATACATGGCGTGCGAACGTCGAGAAACAGATCGAGATGAGCAAGGAGATGGTCAAGAAATTCGCCGAGATGTACAAACAAGAGAAAGCTTAGGGCGGTTAACGCTCGGCAGGGGATACAGAGAAACACGACAGACGCGGTTGTGACGAGAGGATCACTCTGCGCGTGCTCCCTCAGGGCCGGGGCGCGGCTTTGGTGCGGACGGGCGATCGACGGCACACGGGGCATGACAGGACCGGCTGCAGGGGGCGAGGAGACAGTTGATGGAAAAGACGACGGATTTTTTTGATGCCTGGATGGATTCGCAGAAGAAGACCATGGACATGTGGGTGGATACGACCAAGCGGTTTCAGCAGAACGTCCTCAGCCTCTCGGGAGGCAGGGGCGAATCCTCGGGCAACCCGGCACAGGAGATGTTCAATGCCTACAGTTCATGGCTCAATTCCGTGATGGGTGCCTTTGCACAAAAGGATAACATCGATACGGTGAAGGACACGGCCTCGAAGCTTTTCGGCAGCAGCAACGTCTATATGAAGATGCATGAGGTGTGGAGGCCGCTCCTCCAGGCGATTCAGGAGAAGACCCTCGATGCAGGTTCATATATGGAAATCCTCGACCCTTCCAAGTACAAAGAGGTCATGGACAAGATCTTCGGATTCAGCCCTGACGGCATCACTGAGCTTTATACGCAGGCGGCGAAGATGTTCGATACATGGGGATCGATGAGGGGCTACTCGGCACCGTGGTCGGCGGCAATGGAGAAGGGCATGAAGGCACTGCCCCAGTTCATCGAGGGGCGCCCGGACGCGATTATCGGCGTGTTCCATGACTTCTTCACCGCCTTTGACGCGACGTTCGGGAAGGTCTTTCATGTGCCGGCCGTCGGGAAGGACCGGGAAAAGATCGAGTTGCTCCTGAGACTCTCCGACAGCGTCTCGGTCTACCTGTCGAAGAACACCAAGTACCAGTACCTCATGTATGCCACGGGCCTTTCCGCCATGGACAAGGTCATCGAGGGTATTGCCGCCAAGGTCAAGGAGGGCAAGGACATAACGGGGTTCGAGGAGTTTTTCGATATGTGGCTGGATATGACTGAGAAGAAGTATCTCGATCTCTTCCAGACGGATGAGTTTTCGAAGCTGCAGGGAGAGTTTCTCGACGCGGCGATGGATGTGAGGAGGAACTATTTTAAACTGTTGGAACTCTACCTGTATGATGCGCCGGTCGTGCTCCGCTCCGAGATGGATGACACCTACAAGACCATCTACGACCTGAAGAAGCGGGTGAGGAGCTTGGAGCGGCAGATCAAGGGCCTTGCCGCGAAGGAGGTGACGGTATGACGCCTTTCATGGGCTTTGACGCGAAGAATATCCTGAAAGAGACGGGTGAGGTGAACGCGAAGCTCATCAGGGCGGCCGAAACACTCACCGAGATAGATGACATCGATGTCGGGACCAGCCCGAAGGACCTGGTATACACGCAGGACAAACTCAAGTTGTGGCATTACAGGCCGATGGGCGAGGTGACATGCAAGGTCCCGGTGCTTGTCGTGTACGCACTCGTCAACAGGGAGTACATGCTCGATCTGCAGCCTGACCGCAGCCTGGTGCGCAACCTCCTGCAGCGGGGCATGGACCTCTACATGATTGAGTGGGGATATCCGACAAGGGCGGACATGTACCTGTCTCTCGATGATTATATCAACGGTTATCTTAACGACTGCGTGGACTTCGTGAGGGAGACCACCGGCAACGAGAAAATATCGCTCATGGGAATCTGCCAAGGCGGGACCTTCTCGACGATCTACTCGGCGATCTATCCCGAGAAGGTGAAGAATCTCGTAACGCTTGTGGCGCCCTTCGATTTCTCCACTAATGACGGCCTCCTCTTCCGCTGGTCCAAGCACATGAATGTGGATGACACGCTCGACGCGTACCGAATCGTGCCCGGAAGCTTCCTGAACCTCGGGTTCCTGATGCTGATGCCTTTCACCCTCAACATCAGCAAATACATGGACATGCTCGACGTCCTCGAGGATAAGGAGAAAGCGCTGAACTTCCTGAGGATGGAGAAGTGGATCTTCGACAGCCCGGGACAGGCAGGCAGGTGCTTCAGGGAGTTCATAAAAGAGTGTTATCAGGAAAACAAGCTCGTCAAGGGGGATCTCAAGGTGGGCGACAAAGAGGTGAACCTGAAGAACGTCACCATGCCTCTGCTCAATATCTTCGCGAGCGCAGACCACCTGGTGCCGCCGAATTCGACGAAGCCTCTGAACGACCTTGTCGGGAGCACCGACAAGTCGCTCTACGAGTTCAAGGGCGGCCATATCGGCGTGTTCGTGGGCTCCAAATCCCAGAAGGAGCTTGCGCCCACGATCACGAAGTGGCTTCACGAGCGGGCTGACGACACAAAAAAAAATTAGCCACCAGGGGCGAAACCGGGCGGGAGCGGAAGAAAATATCGAACTCTCCCGCGGGCACCGGCGCGAAACTGCGAACTGGCAGGAAGGAAAAGGCTGCATCACCGGCGGCTTCGATATCGTCAAAGGTTAAGACAAAAGGCAAGAAAGGAACCGACAAAGGTCGGGCATAAGGAGGTTGCGAATGGAGTTCAAGGACAAGCGAGTTGTGATCACCGGCGGCGGCAGGGGAATGGGGAAGAAATTCGCTGTTGACTTCAAGGCGCTTGGTGCGAAGCCTTACGTGGTAGACGTGATCCAGGAGAATCTCGACGCCCTCAAGGCAGAGACCGGCATCCTTGGCAAGGTGGTCGACGTGACGAGCGAGAAGGATGTGGAGGCGTTCTTCGAGTCTTTCACCGCTGAATACGGCGCACCCGATGTCCTCATCAATAATGCCGGCATCACTGCCGATGCCCTCTTTATAAGGAAGAAGGGAGACGAGATCACGAAGTTCCCGATGTCGAACTGGGAGAGGGTGATCAACGTGAACCTTACCGGCGTGTTTCTGTGCGCGAGAGAGGCTGCCTATCAGATGGTAAAGCACGGCGTGAAGGGTGTGATCATCAACATCTCTTCCATCAGCAGGGCGGGCAACCTCGGGCAGACAAACTACTCCGCCACAAAATCAGCGGTCGACGCAATGACCGTCACATGGGGGAAGGAACTCGCGAGGTACGGCATCAGGGTTGGTGCGATCGCCCCAGGTTACATCAATACCGAAATGGTCGCGAAGATCAAGCCGGAGGTGCTCGAGAAGATCGTCCAGAACATCCCTGCAGGCAGGCTCGGAGAGA
>JBLMXV010000188.1:0-6479 GCA_050257935.1 Chloroflexota bacterium | reverse complement strand
CTTCGGTGATCGTTCTGACTGCCCTGTGGGTAGCCTCTTCATTCGTGTAGCGGGGAACCTCGGAAAATGGTCAAGGAGTGGTCTGGCGACATATACTCCGCGGTGGTAAGATAGTGATATGAGCTTGGACCGTCCTAAAGACATGGCGGGTTTGATCCCGGACCGCCTGAAGGGCCTTGTTGAGATGGCCTTCAACCTCTGGTGGAGCTGGCATCCGGCGGCGAGGATGGTGTTCAAGATGCTCGACCGCCAGGCGTGGAAGGAGAGCAGGCACAATCCGGTGAAGATGTTGAAGGATCTTCCGGCGGGCGCGCTCGATGCCGCTGCGGCAAATCCTGAGTACCTGCGCCACTATGATGCCGTGCTCGCGCGGTTCCGCAGGGAGATGCATGCAAAAGGCGGGTGGTTTTCGGAGAACGTGTCCGACCCCGAGTGCCTGCCTGTCGCGTATTTCTCCGCAGAGTATGGCCTCCACCACTCTCTCCCCTTCTACGCGGGAGGACTCGGGTTCCTCGCGGGGGACCATCTCAAGGAGTGCAGCGACCTGAGGGTGCCTCTCGTGGCGGTCGGGTTCATGTATCCCGAAGGGTATGCGCGTCAGAAGATCGGCGTCAACGGGTGGCAGGAGGAGTCAGGCGAGTTTCTTGACAGAGACGCGGCACCGATCGAAAGGGTCACAAATGAACGGGGAGAGCACCTCATGGTCAGGGTTCCGTTCGTCGATCCTCTGATTCACGTGGCGGTGTGGAAGGTGATGGTCGGCCGGGTTCCGCTCTATCTGATGGACACCGACGTGGAGGCGAACGTCCCGTGGAACAGGGCAATCTCCGCCCATCTCTACATCGGCGATGTGGAGCAGAGGCTCCGCCAGGAGGTAGTTCTCGGTATCGGGGGCAGCGAAGTCCTGAACGCCCTCGGCATCAGACACTCCGTTCTCCATCTGAACGAGGGTCATCCCGCATTTGCGATCCTCGAGAGGGTGAGGGAACGCATTGAAGACGGAATGTCTTGGGAAGGCGCGGTAGAAGAGGTGAGGTCGAGCACTGTCTTCACGACTCACACGCCGGTGCCGGCGGGCCACGATGTCTTTCCCTACCATCTGATGGACAAGTATTTCGGCAGCTACTATCCGCTTCTCGGACTTGATCGCGACGCTTTTCTCGGCCTCGGCCTCGTGCCGGGAGCCCCCTCACCGGGCTTCAATATGACCGCTTTGGCCCTGAGGATGTCAGCGCATCACAACGCGGTGAGCAGGAGACACGGGGATGTCTCACGCAAGATGTGGCAATCCCTCTGGCCCGGGCGCAGTGAGCAGGAGGTGCCCATCAGCGCGGTCACGAACGGCGTTCATCTGCCGACCTGGATAGAGCCGAAGATGGAACTTCTGTTCAACAACTACCTCGGTCCAGGCTGGCTGGATGAGCACGACAATCCTGAGATCTGGGGGTTGATCGACGACATCCCTGACGAAGCATTGTGGCGGACGCACTTTTGGCTGAAGGTGAAGCTCATCAATGTCATTCGTGAGAGGACGAGACAGCGCTGGGTGGCAAACCGCGTAAGCCCCCTCAATGTGGTCGCAGGGGGTACGTTTCTCGATCCCGTCGCGTTGACAGTCGGCTTTGCGCGGCGCTTTGTATCGTACAAGAGGGCAGATCTGATATTCCATGACCCCGATCGCTTGAGGAAGCTTCTCACCAACCGCTGGAGACCGGTCCAGATCGTTTTCGCCGGGAAAGCCCATCCTGCTGACGACCAGGGGAAACGTATCATCCAGAAGATCTTCACGATGGCCCACGACCCTGCACTGGAAGGTAGGATCGCCTTTGTGGAGGATTACGACGAGCAGCTCGCTCAGTATATGACCCACGGTGTCGATGTCTGGCTGAACAGCCCCCTCCCACCTCTCGAAGCTTGCGGGACGAGCGGTATGAAAGCCTCACTGAACGGCGTTCCTCACCTGAGCATCCTCGACGGCTGGTGGGCGGAAGGGTACAATGGAAGTAACGGCTGGGCCTTCGGGAGGCTAGAAGACGGTAACAGGGATGCTAAGGATGCAGAGGCGTTGTACGGTATCCTCGAGGATGAAGTAGTTCCTCTGTACTACATGCTCAGCGATGACGGAGTGCCCCGCGAGTGGGTAAAGCTCATGAAGAGGGCGATAAAGAGCGTCGCGCCATTGTTCAATGCCAGGAGAATGGTGAAGGAGTACGTCCTCCAGTTTTACAGTAAAGCGCTGTGTCAGGCTGTTGCACGCGGCAAGAGCGGCACGGAGAGCGGGAGCGAGCCGTCGACGGGCGCATTGGGTGGTCATGAGACAGCAATGAGGGGTGATCGAGCAGGAGGTCGACTATGAGACATCTGGTGGGTTTTTTTATCGCATTGATTGCGGTGGCGACCCTTGGCGGCTTTGCCCAGGGAGAAGAAAAAAGGTTCGTCGCTACCGTAGATGCAGACGGCGTCCAGAGGATTGACATGACGGCGGGCGAGTACTACTTCGACCCGAACTACGTTGTGGTGAAGGTGAATGTGCCTGTGGAGATCAAGATTGGAAGGAATTCTGGGATCACGCCACATGACATAGTCCTGGAAGCGCTGGATGCGGGGATATCGGTCAAGGAGGACGTCGGTACCGCGCCCAAGGTGATCAGGTTTACCCCGACCAAGGCTGGTAAGTATCCCTTCTATTGCACTAAGAAATTCCTTTTCTTCAAAAGCCACAGGGAGAGAGGCATGGAAGGTACACTGGAGGTCGTTCAGTAGACGCGAGCGGTAACCGCGACGTTGAAAAGTCCAGTCGGGTTAGCGCTCGAAGCACGCGAGAAATGCCTCCTTCGTGACGTAATTCGATTCATTGACGAGCTTTCCATCCACATAATACCTCACATAGGGTATCCTTGCATTGCCCCATCTGTTCTCCTTGAGGTCCAGAAACTCCGGAAACCGGGGAGACGCATTGTAGACAAGTTCGAATACGGCAAGGTCAGTCGGTTCCTCGATCAGATTGAGCCATGCCCTTATGCCGGACCACTGGGGGCACCAGTCCTGGGTCATTGCAACGGCCACGCGGCCGCATGCACAAATCACGTCGGATCCGAATTCTCCGTGCCGGATCGCGTAGGACACCTGGTCATCTGTCATCGTCCTGGTCTTCATTGTTCTGCGTCCCCACCGCTGATACCTGGGACAATAGACCGCGCGGGTGTACACCCGCGGGTGATATTTGGCGGGCAAAGGTGAAGCCGATCTTCCATTCTTTACCTCTTGTCTACCTTAGAGTTTCATTTAGGCACAGGGTATAGAGCCTCACAGCCTTCATGAACGCGATGAGATATGATTCAGAGCCTGGTCTTCTCAAGTCCACCACAAGTGTGGTTTGAAAAGTTCCCTCACACGGTGGGCTGGGGATGGATAAGGTATCGCTTATAAAGTCTTTTCGGTATCTCTGCCCTGCCGGTGAATGGTCTGCTTGCAATGCTGGGGTCTATTCTAGCACGTTTCAAGGCGGCTTTTTGCAGGAGATTCCGGGTGGAACTTAGGACAAGGCGGGGAAACTGGTATGGACGGATGCGAGCTGTAATGGCAGAGGCCGGGAATGGGCTAATTGACTTGTTGTCTGCGATTCCTTAGTATTATGCTGACTGTTTTAGCTCTTCCGCTGACACCATGAACGAGGACGCCGAGTCTTTGCGACTACGATACAAGTATAGGAGCCTCATCGTGCGGGGCGAGCTGAGGCTCCCCTTCGATGCTGCGAGAAGGCTGATAGGTCCTGACTGCGCGTATCACCTCTATGCGTCTATGGGAGATCTCGAGGCGGGGGGAGACGAGTCGGGTGACACCGGTCCAGGTGAGGCGGAACACACAAAGTCGTGAGGTGGCAGCTTTATCATCATAAGGGGGGCATACAGTGACGACGTCGGGCGATGTGCTGTTTTCACTCAATGAGACGCTGGAGACCATCAGGAATCGTCGCAGCGTAAGGACTTTCAGTGATCGCGATGTATCGGAAGAGCAAATTGAGATCCTGCTCCGGGCGGCCAACGACGCCCCCTCAGCGCACAACCAGCAGCCGTGGCGGTTCATCGTGCTTAAGGATGGCAAGAGGCAGGAGCTTGCCCAGTTAGTAACCGCCAGATCATCCGAATTCCCCCGTCCGGCATCCGCTCTGCTCCGGATGGCGGCGAGGAGCATACTAAGCGCGCCCGTAATAATCGCCGTCGCCAATACTGGCGAGTTGATCGAACACGGCACGCAGTTGTTCAAGGTGGAGAAGGAGATGGCCTACGATTTCTTCCGCACCATGGAGATACAGAGTTCCGCAGCGGCGGTGGAGAATCTTCTGCTGGCAGCCACGTCGATTGGTCTTGCGACAGTGTGGCTGGGTATCCTGTTCCTCATCAAGGACGAGGTGCGTGAACTGCTCGGCGAGGCGAAGGGCGAGTTCATGGCGGTCATCCCCGTGGGTTACGGGTCCCACCCGGGCAAGAGTCCGCAGAAACAGCCTCTCGAGATGAGGGTGAGATACCTTGGCTAGGCGTATCTGCATTCCGGTAAGTAACAGGGTCACGAGCCTGCGGGATGGGCAGCGCCGGTCTCCTGTCGAGGTGGCGGATGCCTGATGTGAGTAGGTTCGACGATGGGGAAGACTTCACGGGCAGGGATATCATGTCCCGGAACGTTGCGGATGAGGCACCCGTGCTCATATGGCTGTCGAACGCTGAGAAGAGGCGGACCTATTTTAATGAATGCTGGGCCGTATTCACAGGCCTCACTGGCGAGGAACTCCTCGACGAGGGCTGGAGGAAGTGCCTCCACCGCGACGATCTCGATGGCTATCTTACCACGTACAGCAGGGCCTTCGATGCGAGACAGGAATTCCGGATGGAGTATCGCCTCCGACGATACGACGGCGAGTATTGCTGGTTTCTGGACACAGGTACCCCCCGATATCGGGAGAACGGGGAATTTGCGGGGTACATAGGCTCATCGGTAGACATCACCGAGCGGAAGCAGGCCGAGGAGATTATCTGGGAGAACCGGAGGCTCCTGAGATTGTTCATAGAGCATACGCCTGCGGCGGTCGCCATGTTCGACAGGAATATGCGCTACATTATGACGAGCCGGCGATGGCTGTCAGATTACGGCCTCGGCGGAAAGAACATCATCGGGAAGTCACACTACGAGGTATTTCCCGAGATACCGGAGCGATGGAAGGAAATCCACAGGAGATGCCTCGCCGGGGAGAGTCAGCGTTGCGATGACGACTCTTTCCAGAGGGCGGACGGCTCGACGGATTGGGTCCGCTGGGAGATCCATCCCTGGTATCACGCTACGGGCGAAGTCGGCGGCATCATCATGTTCACGGAGGTAACCACCGAGCAAAGGCGACAGGAGCGGGAGAAAAGGAACATCCTCTCTATGTTCGCCCATGACATGAAGAATCCCGTAATAGTCTCTGGCGGCATACTTGGAAGGCTTCTCTCCGGCAAGGCAGGGCTCCTCTCGGAGTTTCAGAGGGAATACCTGGAGTCGGTCCGCGAAGAACTCACGAAAGTTGAAGACTTGATCATGAAGTTTCTTGAGTTCTCGAACTTCGAGGCCCGCAAGTACACTCCTGCGAGGACACCCTTTGACATCTGCCGTGCTATCTCACGATCGACGGAGCACGCGCAGATCGAGGCGCAGAAGAAGCAGATAACCATTTCCTTCGAGTGCCCGGAGGGTGAGTCGGTGGTGGTGAACGCGGACTCCCTCATGATCAACCGCGTGGTCACGAATCTTCTGGACAACGCGATCAAGTACACCAACCGCGGCGGTCCGATAACCGTGAAACTTAGCGACCGGTCAACGGACGTGTTCGTTCAGGTCGTTGACGAAGGGATAGGGATTCAGGAGCAACACCTCCCCTACATCTTCGATGCCTTTTACCGCGTGAACAGAGACGGCAAGGGATCGGGGCTCGGCCTCTCGATAGCAAAGACGATCGTCGAAGCCCACGGCGGCAAGGTCTGGGTTGAAAGTGTCTACGGAAAAGGCAGCACTTTCTGTTTCACCCTCCCGAAAGAAGTCACACCCGATAGTGCAGTGACTGAGCCGTAACGTCTAATGAAAGAAGGCTGCCATGCGCAGGGGCGAGAGGCCTGAAACTCTTCTTCTGAACATACCTGGTGATCGTAAAATCACGTACGGGCATGGTGCACCACGCTTGCAGTAACATCGTGTGAGGTAAGTTCTCTCCATATTCGTCTCGATTCGGACCTTCTGTTCATGAATCGTACAGCCCGGTAATTGAGAGGTCTCACCTATGCGTCTCCTCTTCTTGCCGGCCACCGCGTCAGCCGATGTCGTGCACGGCGGTTCAGGGGAACTTGACAATAGTAAACATAATCGTATATAAATATCTTTATATGAAAGAGCTCGTGAGACTGTTCAAACTGCTCTCTGATGAATCCCGCCTGAGGATACTCATGCTCCTG
>JBLMXV010000187.1:0-31658 GCA_050257935.1 Chloroflexota bacterium | reverse complement strand
GTTTCACATACTGCATGGTGTCGTATATGGCGAGACCGGCGGACACAAGGCCGCCGGGAGAATTGATATAGAGGTGTATGTCCTTATCAGGGTCCTCGGTCTGAAGAAACAGGAGTTGCGCGATGACGACATTTGCCACGTTGTCATCGATAGGGGTCCCGATGAATATGATCCTGTCTTTCAAGAGGCGAGAGTAAATGTCGTATACCCTCTCCGTTCTTCCCGTCTGCTCTATCACTATGGGGACAATGCTCATGACGCTGCTCCTTCAGTGGTGGTCGCTTTGCTCAAGAGAAAGGCCAGCACCTTCCTCTCGAAGATGTTGCGTTTCATTCTTTCCAGTGAACCGTCCCGGGCGGTATAGTACTTTATGACATTCTCGGGGGGCATCTGGAATGCCTGGGCGAGGCCGAGTATCTCGTTCCGGAGTTCCTCCTCCGAGACAGCGATTCCCTCCCTCTCTCCGATGATCTCGAGGATGATCGATCCCCGTATGTTGCGCTCTACTACCGGCTTAAACTCCTCCCTGAGCACCTCCTCGCTACGGTTCTCTCTGCCCGAGGCGAGGACCTCGCCGATGACACCCGAGAGTTCGGTCTCAAGCAGGCTCTCGGGAATCTCGAACGTGTGCGATTCCACCAGGCCGTCGAGGAGTTCCTTCTGCTTCATCCTGTCAGCCTCCCGTGTCTTCGAGGCGAGAAGACGATCCCGTACCTTTTCCTTCAGGGCCTCCAGGTTGTCGGTTCCGAGGTCTTTGGCGAACTCGTCATCGATATCCGGGAGAGTCCTCCGTTTCACCTCTTTCACCGTCACCGTGAAATCCTGTCTCTTCCCCGCGAAGGGGGTCGGCGAGTCTTCGGGAAATGTCGCGGCAATTCTGACCGAATCCTCCTTACTCCTACCCGTGAGACCGCTGAAGAACTCTTCGGGATAGGGACCGCTGCCCATCTTTACGACTGCATCGCATGCCGAGGTCTCGGAGTCCCCCGTGTCATAGTCTATGGTCACGAGGTCTCCCTCCTGTATGGGACTCTCGACAGGTTCATAACTCGCCCGCTCCTCGGCGAGGTTTCGAATGACCTTGGTGACTTCGTCATCGGCCGCCTCAACGGGTATCTCCCTCACTGTGAGGTCGTCGTAACGCAGGGGCTCGACCTGGGGCCGCACTTCAACGGTGACTGTCAGTGCCAGCGAAGTGTTCCTTTTGAAATCGAAATTCTCCTCCACCACCGGGCCGGAAACAGGCTTGAGGTCACGCTCCCTGAGAGCCATGGCGTAATATTCAGGCACCATCCGCTCCAAGACCTCCGCCTCGACGTTCTTCCCGAACTTCTTCTCGATGAGGCTCAACGGCGCTCTTCCGGGCCTGAATCCAGGCAGTGAGGTCTTCCTCTGCACGTCAGTCAGGGCTTTCTGGATCTCCGACTCGACGGCCTCAGCAGGGATCTCTATCTTGAGCCGCTTCTTCGTGGCTGATATATCTTCAAGTGCCTTGAGCACGGATGCCTCCTCTGTCCATATGCTTGATTATCAACGTCTTAGTCTAAACGCTCGGCTTGATATTTGTCAATTTGATCCCTGACCCAAGGCTATCCGGGGCGGCGCTCTTCATACAACACAAGGTTCACTGACACCGACACGCTTGCACTTGAGCGCCTTCGCCCTGATGCTGCTGCGAATGCGCGAATAACCTGGGCCGGATCTTCGGTCCTGTGCCGAAGGTCACCGGAGAAGGTGGACGTTGCCGACCCTGACCTCGGAGATCCCTTCTTCGCGGGCAACCGCCACGCAGCGCTCTGCGAGCAGCCTCGGCGTGAGGGGGAGGTCAGACATGAAGAAGTGGGGATGGAAGGCCAGGAGACTGTACGGGATGTCTGTGTTCACCGAAGCGATGAAACGGGCGATCTGCCGCACCTCCTCCTCGTCAGTGTAGCCGGGGACGAGAAGCGTGTTTGCGATGAGAGGCGGGGGCACCGGCCTGTCCGACATTTTTTCCGCGGCCCTCCTGAAATTGGCGAAGGTCCTCTCGTTTGTGATCCCCGTGAGGGCCATGTGGAGATCAGTGCTCCATGCCTTGAGGTCGAACTTGATGCAGCCGCCCGAAGGCAGCGACAGGTCGATAATCTGATCGAGGAGGGCCTGGTGCATGGCCCCGTTTGTCTCCCAGCATACCCTGAGTATCCGTCCTTTGCCCGTCTCCCGCATCTTGCGTGATGCATTGAGAGCAAAAGGGAGCTGAGGTGTCGGGTCTCCTCCGAAGTGGCACACACATGCCGTTTTGTCGTCGACGGCTGCCACCAGTTCTCTGACGGCAACCCTACGGGCTGTCCCCGGCCGCTTCCTGAAGTGCCAGTTCTGGCAATAGAGGCAGTTGAAGGAGCAGGACTCGAAGAAGACCGCCAGGTTGGTGTACCCGTGCTCAGGTCCGCTGCGGTGCCCGTATTCCGGGAAACCGGCACCGGTCCCCCCGGGGCAGACCCAATCCGCCACGCAGTTTGTGGGCAGCGGATCGTGATACCAGGATAGATGGCCTGTGTCAAGGCTTGTGCCGAAGAGTTTGCCTCCCCTGTTCTGCCGCACCCCACAGTAGCCTGCTGCCCCCTCTGGGATACGGCACTCGTTCACGCAGAGATCACAAAGGATCCCGTGTGCGGCTCGAGGCGGCGCGGTCGGCAACCCGAACGGCTCCCTGCTGCGTGTGTGAACTGCCGCAGCAAGGGGAAGGGCTTCCGTCGGGCGCTCCCGTATGCACCGCAGGCAGATCCCGAGTTCTTTCGAGATATACTGGGATGAGGCGCCGCAGAGTGTGCACTGTGTGGTCGCTTCGTGCGGCATATTTATCTCCTGTTCAAGTAGACTATATCGTTGCAGGAAAGTCAAGGACAGAGACGACCCGACAGGAGGGAGCCGGCAGACTCGGATCGGCTGACGGCGCGTGTGAACGCGGCGTCGGTGAGCATGACTGCCTAGACCGGGACATGGAGAATGCACGAGACATTCGGGGTTTCATCGAGCTCCTCAGGAACGATCCGGCATGCGGTCCTGAGATAGCTGCATACCGGTATGTTCCGCCCGTACCGCTTCATGACGGGACGGCGGAGATACGAGATGAGGTGAAAAGAGCTTTGTCGGATGTAGGCATCTCGCGCCTTTACAGCCACCAGGCCGAGGCGATAGAACTCGTGCGGGGGGGAAGCAACGTTGTCGTGATGACTCCCACGGCAAGCGGCAAGAGCCTCATCTACAACATTCCGGTCGTGGAATCGATACTCGAAGATCCGGAAGCGAGGGCCCTGTATGTGTTCCCTCTCAAGGGTCTGGAACAGGACCAGGTGAGGAACCTGAACGATCTGCTTGCAGCGTGCGGGGTGGGTGAAGGCGCTCGTGGCGCTGCACACGTGAGAAGGGAGAAGGTCGTCATAAGGCCTGCAGAGGTGTATGACGGTGACACAACCGCTCACATGAGGAAGAAGATCAGGGAGAAGCTGCCGAATGTGCTCTTTACGAACCCCGACATGATACATCTCGCATTGAATCCTTACCATGAAAAGTGGGCTGAGTTTTTCGGGAGGCTCCGCTACGTGGTCCTGGATGAGGTGCATAGCTACAGGGGAGTGTTCGGCTCACACGTGAGTCACGTGTGCAGGCGGCTGAGGAGGGTGTGCGGACGCTGGGGAGGCAGCCCGCAGTTCATCGCGAGTTCGGCGACGATTGCGAACCCCAAAGAGCTCGCCGAAACCCTTACGGGGCTTCCTTTCTCCCTCGTCGCCAACTCAGGCGCCCCTCGATCAGGGAAGCACTTTCTTTTCATCAATCCCTCCGAGAGCCCTTATACAACGGCGACGAGGCTCTTCTTGACGGCGCTCCAGAATGGGCTGCGAACCATGGTCTTTACCAAGGCGAGGAAGATCACGGAGTTGATTTATGCATGGTGCGCAGAGCGCGCACCGTCGCTGGCTCACGGTATCAGCCCCTATCGGGCGGGTTTTCTACCGTCGGAGCGCCGCGAGATCGAGAGGCGGCTCTTCAGCGGAGAGCTCAGGGGAGTGATCACGACGAGCGCCCTTGAACTTGGGGTGGACATCGGCGGTCTCGATGTCTGCATCTTGTGCGGATATCCAGGCTCCATATCGAGCCTCTGGCAGAGGGCCGGGAGGGTGGGAAGGCACGGCAGGGAGTCCCTGATACTCATGATCGCTCTGAAGGATGCAATGGACCAGTATGTGGCGGCCCATCCTGACACGATCCTGGAGAGGACCCACGAGAGGGCAGTCTGCAGCCCGGGGAACTCGACCATTCGCATGAAGCACCTTCTCTGTGCGGCGGATGAGATCCCATTGGGGGTTGGCGACCAGGTATATGATTACCTTTCGACGTCCGGCGAAATAGCCTGGCTTGAGAGGGAGGGGCTGCTGAGGAGGGTGAGGGCAGGAAATCTCTGGTTCTCCTCACCGGGTAACCCCCAGAGGGGCGTGGGCATCAGGAGCATCGGCATCTCAATTCAGCTGAGGGACGAGGGGGGGACCCACATAGGGGACCTCGACGGGAGGAGGATATACCGTGAGGCCTTCCCAGGCGCTGTCTATCTTCACAAGGGCAGGCAGTATGAAGTGGTGAGCCTGGACCTCGAGGGTAACCAAGCCGTATGTCGCCAGGTCAGCGTAGGTTACTACACGAGGGCGCTCACGGAGGAGCACGTGGAAGTGACGGACAAAGCTCCCTGTGCGCGCAAGTCCGGCCATGTCCGGCTCTGCCACGGCGCGCTCAGGATAACGTACCGGGTGGTCGGCTTTGAGAAGAGGCACTTGTATGAGGGGGGTGTTCTCTCGCGCCACGGTCTGGAACTGCCCGCTTATGTCTTCGACACTGAGGGCCTTTGGATAGATATCGGGGAAGAGTTTTCAAGGCACATGACGGTGCGGGACTACGACATGGCCGGAACGCTTCATGCGGCCGAACATGCCGCCATCTCGTGTATTCCCCTGTATGCCCTTTGTGATAAGGGTGACCTGGGAGGAGTGAGCTACACGTTTTACCAGCCTTTCGGCGGTCCGGCTATCTTTGCGTATGATGGCTGCGAAGGAGGTGTGGGTCTTACCAGGCAGGCGCTCGAGGACCCGTCAGGCTGGCTTGCATCGGCTGCAGAGCTCGTCGCGCAGTGCCCGTGCGAGCGCGGCTGCCCCGGATGCGTGCAGGACTCACAGTGCGGTTCCGGCAATCAGCCCCTCGACAAGGCAGGTGCTCTCGATCTCCTTCGCCGGATGGCCGCACTATTCGCACGGACCAAATAGAAGTAACCACTCTGTCGGATGATACCGAGTCTCTCAACACAGATCCTCATATCATGAGGCCGACTTCCGTTGCACTCCTCAGGGCCTCGCCCAGATTGCCCGGAGCCTTCGCATCACCGACGACGTAGACCTCGGCGACCGCTCTCTTGAGTGCCGCTGCAAGGGAGTCTGACGCCACGCTTCCCACTGCGACAACGACTGACCTGGCAGCCAGGCGCTTCCTCTCCCCCCGGCTGTCCTGGATCTCCACAGAACTGTCACCGATGGCTAGGACCCGCGTGCCGGTGAGGATAATGACTTCCTTCCTTTTGAGCCTGCCCAGAAGCTCCTGCCTGGGTATGTCCTTCATCCTCGAGAGGGGCTGGTCCGACATTTCGACGATCACGATCTCGCGGGAATGCTCTGAGAGGAGGTCCGCTGTCTCACATCCTATGTCGCCGCCGCCGATTACCACGACGGGCGGGTCCACTCGTGGCGCCGCCTCCCCATAAAGGCGCCTGACATCGTAAACGAAAGGCCGCTCGACGCCAGGAATGGCGGGCAAGAGCGCGTCCGATCCCTGGGCCAGTATCACCACGTCGGGTCGTAGCGCGAGGACTTCCTCGGTGCCCGTCGCCTTACCCAACACGATTTCTGCGCCGCTTAGTTCCAGCGAATGCTTCAGATATCTCAGGCACTCCGCCATCTCGTCCTTGAAGGGTGCCCTGGACGCCAAGAGGAGCTGCCCCCCCAGGGAGTCCGACTTTTCGAAAAGGGTCACTTCGTGCCCGCGCGTTTTCACCATGAGCGCGGCCTGCATCCCCGCCGGACCTCCCCCGATCACGACCACCCTCTTTCTTGCCGCAGCGGGCGTCACGACAAGCCGGTATTCCTGGCCCGAGAAGGGGTTAACGGTGCAACTCCTGCCGAGGCCCTTCACCCCCTGATCAGCACAGTCCTCGAGATCGTAGAGGCATCCGCGAATCGACTCCACATCACCCGCTCTCGCCTTTGCCGGCCAAAAGGGATCGGCAAGCAGGGGGCGCGCCATGGCGACGAAATCAGCGTCGCCGTCCCTTATGATTTTCTCGGCGAACTCAGGTGAGGGGATCTTGCCGACGGCTATCACCGGAATCGCTACGGCCCCTTTGATGCCCCTCGCCAGATGCACGAGAGGACCCGGAGGGGTATAGTGAGAGGGTATGGTCATGGCCTTGGTTGCCTTGTTGCCACCGGAGGCGAGTAGAGCGTCCGCGCCTGCACCAACTGCCATACGAGCGATGATCGTTGTCTCCTCAAGGGTGAGACCGCCCTCGACGAACTCGTCGCAGACGAGCTTCACGATGACGGGGAAATCCTCGCCTGCCCGCTTTTTCACCGCACTGACGAGTTCCACCAAAAATCTCCCGCGGTTCTCGAGTGGGCCCCCGAACCTGTCTGTCCGTTTGTTGGAGAGGGGGGAGAGCAACTGGGAGACGAGATCTCCATAGCTCGCCTGTATCTCGATGCCGTCGTACCCGAGTTCCCGTCCCCTTAGGGCCCCCTCCGCCATGATTCGGAGAATCTCCTCTGCATCCGCCGTGGTCATGGTGCGCACGAGGGGTGCGACCCATTTGCCCCCCTTCTGCTTCGAGCCCGGCACCTCGAGGTCGAAGGACCTTTCCTTCGGGTAGTTGAGCTGCATGAAGGCCTTCGATCCCGCGCCGTGGATCGTACGTATGAGACCTGCCACGGATGATACATACCCTGGGGTGTCAATGCGGAGTTCCTGGGGTCCCTTGTACGCCCTCGGGTAATCGAGACACGGGCAGTCGAGGACTATCATCGCGACCCCTCCCCTCGCTCTTTCACGGTAGAAGGCGGCCATCCTGTCGTTGACAGTGCTGTCCACGGCGTATTTGGTCGGATACAGGGACATGATGATCCTATTTTTCAATACACAGGTCCCGATCTTCCCTTCCTGAAAGAGATGGGGGAAACGCATGGCTGACCTCCGCGCAGTTCGTGCGGCTCCTTCTCTCTTGTGGAGCGCTGCTGCATTATAGCAGACCGCAGAGTATCGGGTCCGCGCCTCATTCGCTCCCTTGTATCAGGCTGGCGCTAGTGAGTATAATTCGGCTCATGTCAGAGGCGACGTTGAAGGTCATCCTCCTCCGTTATACACCAGGTCCGGAAGAGACGGTGTCCATGGCCGCGAAGCTCTGTTACAGCCCTTCCGATATCGAATCGCTCAGGGGGAAGATCGAGTCGGGGGACCAGCAGGCCTTCGTGGAAAAGCTCATGAAGATAGGTCATATGAGCCCCATCGAGCACGCCTCCTTCACCTTTGCGATCGAGGGGATCTCGAGAGCATGCTCCCATCAGCTTGTCAGACACAGACTCGCCTCTTATTCTCAGCAGTCGCAGAGATATGTCAGCGAGGAGGCGGGCTTTGACTACGTGGTGCCGCCTCTCATTTCAGGCGACAGCGAACTGAGAGAGTATTTTGTCGCTTTCATGGCGCAGGCACAGGAGGCGTACCGCCACATTGCGAGAAGGCTGAATGAAATGGGCATCAAGGGAGAAGCTGCAAATCAGGACGCGCGTTTTGCGCTGCCCAACGCGGCGGAGACAAAGATCATGGTGACCATGAACGCACGGGAGTTGCTCCACTTTTTCCGCCAGAGGTGCTGCAACAGGGCACAGTGGGAGATCCGTAGGATGGCGGATCGGATGCTCTCAGAGGTGAAAGGCGTCGCGCCGACGATCTTCAAAAAAGCCGGGCCGCCCTGCCTCTACGCGCCCTGTCCCGAGGGCGAGATGTCCTGCGGACAGGTGAGGTCTGTCCGGGAGAGATACGGGAGCAAGTACAAAGACAAGGGGGATTGAGAAATCCGGTCTTGCGCGAGCGGCAGAAACAGGGCGGAGGCGGCTCAAGTCCTTTCCAAAGCGATGGATTTCACTTATGATGTCCCGCGCCCTTCATACACAGTCTGTGTCTGTGCTTCAGGCTTGAACAGTTTGTGGAACACGTCAGAGGTATCGCTCGAAATGTCCTTTCGCCGCCTCCACCCTGACTGGGATGGCCAGATTCGTGAATAATGCGGTCTAGCTGTAGCAGACGGTCTGGCGGTGGGAATAGCCGAGTTCCGACATCAGGAGATACCCGTCCACCGAGTTGAGGAGCTTGCGCAGGAAGTTGATGTTGGCAGTGTGCCCCGCTTTCTCCAGGACGATATGGCCCTCGATCGGAAACCCGAGCAGGGCAAGGTCGCCTATCGCGTCGAGTATCTTGTGACGTACAAACTCATCTTTGAAGCGAAGGCCTGTCGAGTTCAGGATTCCAGTATCTCCGACGATAACGGCGTTCTCGAGTGAGCCTCCCCGGGCGAGGCCGTTCGCACGGAGCGTCTCGACGTCCTTCAGGAACCCGAAGGTCCTTGCCGGTGCAATATCGGTAATAAATGCTTTCTCAGTGATGTCCACCGTGAGTTCCTGCTCGCCCAGCAGGTGGTGGTCGAAGTGGATGTAGTAGGAGATGCGCCTGCCGTCGTAAGGAAGGGCGATTATACGCGCGTGGGCGTCTTCGTACAGTACGGGCCTCGTGATTTTCATTACCGGCATTTCTTTGCCCTGTTTCGCTACTCCCGCCTCGAGGATCAACCCGGCAAGGTTTGTAGAACTGCCGTCCATGATCGGTATTTCGGGGCCGTCAACCTCAACGAACAGGTTATTGATGCCAAGGGCCGAAACCGCGGAAAGGAGGTGCTCGACGGTCTTGATCTTCACTCCGTTGAACCCTATCGTCGTGGCGAAAGCCGTGTCGGTCACCGACGTGATATTTGCGCGGATGAGCGCACCCCTGTCCATCCGATAGAATACGATTCCCGTATCCCTCGGAGCGGGTTTAAGCTTCACCGTCGTGTGCTTGCCAGTGTGGAGTCCTATTCCGTGAAAAAGGACTTCTCGTCTGATGGTTTTTTGAAGGATCACTGTTTAAATCTCTTAGCAAATTGAGTGCCAGCTGAAAAGAGTGTCTCGCCAATATGATCGGAGCGCGGGGGTGTTGATTTATTTCGATGCTGTGTGTGATTTGCCACACCACATGACGATCTCATCCACCAGTGCCTCCATCGTCGCCTCAGACGGCATGATCGCCACCTCGAATCCCGCCTTCTGCACCGCCCGTGCCGTCACCGGCCCGATCACCCCGATCGCTGTCCTCCTTAGAAACTCAAGCACCCCGTCTCCGACTATTTCAATGAAATGATTGAAATTCAAAGCACTCGTAAAGGTAACAATGGTAATTCTGCCTTCTTTCAGGAACCGGATCAGGCGTTTCGCATGCTTTTCGGGCTTTGTCGCGCGGTAGGCGGTAGGAGTGTCGATATCGCCGCCCCGGGACCTTACCATTTCAGGGAAGACCTCCCGGGCCTTCTCTGCCCTCGGCAGGAGAAGTTTCAACCCTCTGAATCCCTCTTCACCGTACATCTTCACGAAGGCCTCGACGAGTCCCTCGGCGTTAAACTCTTCAGGGACCAGGTCCACCTTCACTCCGCGGCCGGTTACCGCCGCAGCAGTCTTTTTCCCTATGGCGCATATTCTGAGTCCCTTCAGGTCGCGAATATCGCCTCCCGTGTTGAGCAGCCGCTCGAGAAAATAATGCCACCCATTAGCGCTCGTCACAATCAGCCAGTGGTAATCCCCGATTCCGGTGATGGCCCTGTCTAATTCAGAGAAATCTCTTGGAGGCGTGATCTCTATCGTGGGAAACTCGAAGATCTCCGCGCCGAGCGTCTCGAGGGGTGCGTAGTCCGCAGTGTATTCCCTCGTGATGAGTATTCTGTGGCCGAAGAGGGGCTTCTTCTCGTACCAGTGGAGCTTTTCCCTGAGGCTCACGACGTTGCCGGTAACCATAACTGCAGGGGGACTGATGTTCTGATCCTTTATGAGACCCGCTATGGTACCCAGGGTGCCCACCACCGTCTTCTGGTCGGGTCTCGTTCCCCACCTCACGACTGCGGTGGGAGTCTCGGGGGACTTCCCGTTTTCAATTAGCCGCGAAATTATGGCAGACATATTCTTCACCGCCATGAGGAAGACGAGCGTGTCGTAAGTCCGTGCGCATGTCGACCAATCTATCGTGCTCATTGGCTTCGTTGCGGCCTCGTTGCCGGTGATCACGGCGAAGGACGACGAGTAGCCGCGGTGCGTGAGGGGAATCCCCGCGTAGGCAGGGGCTGCGATGGCAGAGCTGACACCGGGGACGATCTCGAATTCGACTCCTTCGGCAGCGAGCACTTCCGCCTCCTCACCGCCTCGTCCGAACACGAAAGGATCGCCCCCCTTGAGCCTGCAAACGGTTTTGCCCTCCAGCGCTTTCGAGAGTATGGCGTGGTTTATCTCGTCCTGGGTCATCTCGTGCCTACCCCCGCGCTTCCCTGCGTAGATGAATTCGGCGTCGTGGTTGATGTAGTTGAGAATCTGGGCATTCAGATGGAAGTCGTACACGACAACCTCCGCCGCTTGGAGGCACCGCAGGCCCTTGATGGTCAACAGGCCGATGTCCCCGGGACCGGCACCGACGATGTAGACCTTGCCGGGCTTTCCGGCCTGCTGCCCCATCTAGCTTCCTATTGCTCCGTCGATGGGAGGAACAGCTTTGCCATAAGTTTCTCCGTACACTTCCTTCAGGATTTTTGCCGCCCCCCGGGAGAGGATGTCATTGGCGAGCTGTGTGCCGAGGGACTCGGCATCCGAGGGGCTGCCTGAAATGCTAATTCTTATCAGTCTGTCACCGGATGTGCTTCCAACGAGGCCGTCGAGCACGAGGAGCACTTCGGGTGACAGGTGTGCCGCCGGCTGATCGGTACCCCGTACGCGGAGCTGCGCATACGCGGCTATAGGCACTTGGCAGCCCCCCTCAAGCCTCTTGAGAAACGCACGCTCTGCCCTTACACAGATTGCCGTCTCTGGGTGGTTCAAGGCGGCCACGAGAGTGTTTACAGAGGCGTCGTCACTTCTGCACTCGACTCCTACCGCGCCCTGTCCGATGGCGGGAAGGCTGGTCTCGGCTTCGAGGACCTCGGTGATGCGGGCCTGCCAGCCGAGGCGTTTCACGCCTGCGGCTGCAAGGATGATCGCGCTGAACTGCCCCTCATCGAGTTTTCTGAGGCGAGTATCGAGATTGCCCCTCAGGGGCACGATGACGAGGTCCGGCCTGAGGTGCAGGATCTGACACGCCCTGCGAAGGCTGCTCGTGCCGACCGTCGCGCCTGTGGGGAGGTCGGTGAACGCCCTGATGACGAATCTTCCGTCCTTCACCGGGGCGATGAATGCGTCACGCGGGTCCTCCCTCTCGCATATGGCGGCGAGGTGAAGACCCTCAGGGAAGTCGGTGGGAACGTCTTTCATGCTGTGTACCGCCAGATCAACCTCTCCTCGCAGGAGCGCTTCTTCGATCTCTTTAACGAAGAGGCCCTTGCCACCGACCTTTGCGAGCGGCACGTCAAGGATCTTGTCCCCCGTGGTCTTGATCTTCCTCAGTTCTACCTGTGCGCCGGGTGCGAGTTTCCTCAATTCCGACGCGATCCACTCAGCCTGCCACAGCGCCAGCTTGCTTCCTCTCGTTCCGATGACGATGCTATTTCTCTTCATCTCCGTTGATGGCATAGAGCCTCTTGATGGTAGCCGTGAGCAGTTCCCGGTCCTCGCAGTCCTCTCGGAGCGCTGCCGTCGGCGGATGTATGAGCTTGTTGACAATTGCTGCACTGAGGTGTTCTATCGCCTTCATTTGGGCGTCGCCCGTGTCGGGGAACCTGTTCCTGAATTTCTGGAGTTCCTCCTTTTTGATGTCCTCGGCTTTTTGTCTCAGCGCGACGATTGTGGGGACAGTGTCGAGGGACGACGTCCACCTGGCGAACTTCTCTACCTCCTCCTCGATGATCTGTTCGGCCTTTTCAGCCTCCTTCCTGCGCCCGAGGATGTTCGCGTCCACGACGCCCTGCAGGTCGTCTATGTCGTAGAGGTAGACGTTGTCGAGTTTGTTGATATCGGGGTCTATGTTTCTCGGCACAGATATATCGATGAGGAAGACCGGCTTCTGCCTCCGTTCCTTCATCACCTTGTGCATCTGTTCCTTGCGGAGCACGTAGGAGGGGGCGCCTGTGGAACAGATGATAATGTCCACGTGGGTGAGTTCCAGGAGGAAGTCTTCGAACCGGACCGCCCTTCCGCAGAATTCACGGGCCAGCTCGCATCCCCTCTCATATGTCCTGTTCGACACCATGACATGTTTCACCCCGTTGTTCACGAGATGACGCGCCGCGAGTTCGGCCATGTCCCCCGCGCCCAGAAGCATGAAGGACTTTTCGGTGAGGTCCGTGAATATCTTCTTCGCGAGTTCCACCGCCGCGAAACTGATCGAGACCGCGTTCTCTGCAATCCTCGTTTCGGTCCTCACCCGCTTCGCAGCTGAGATGGCCTTCTTCATGAGGGTGTTCAAGAAAATTCCCGTCGATTTCTTCGATAAAGAGAAGTCGAAGGCATCCTTCAGCTGCCCGAGGATCTGGGGTTCTCCCACTACCATGGAGTCGAGACTGGCCGCGACGCGCATCACATGCCTGACGGCGTCTGTTTCTGCGTGAAGATACAGCACATTCTCGAACTCCTTCCGCTCCATGGCATGAAACCCTGAGAGGAAATCCCTGACGCGTTCCGAGGCGGAGTCGAGGCTGTTCACCGAGAGGTAGAGTTCCACCCGGTTGCAGGTAGAGAGCACGGCCGCCTCTTTAACCTCAGGCAGGCCCCTGAGTCTCGTGACCGCCTCCTCGAGCCTCGGGCCGGTGAAGGCGAAGCGCTCCCGCAGGTCAACGCTGGCCGTCTTGTGATTCAGTCCTATCACGAGGAGCTTCATGAGAACGTGTGAATACTCTTGAGGAAGAGGGTTACCCCGAAAAAGGTGAAGAGCACGGTGATGAAGCCTACCGTCGAGAGGATCGCAGCGCGCTTTCCTCTCCATCCCGCAGTGAGCCTGATGTGCAGCACGAGGGCATAAATGAACCACGTGATGAGAGACCACACCTCTTTGGGATCCCATCTCCAGTAACTTCCCCAGGCGCTCTCTGCCCAGAGTGCACCGGTGATGATTGCGAGGGTGAGAAGTGGAAAACCTATAGTGATGAGGCGGTAATTGATCTCGTCAAGGACCTGGAGGCTCGGCAGCCTTTTGAAGAGGCCTGTCAGCCGCTTCGACTTTAGGTAGTGCTCCTGCAGGAGATACATGATACCTATCCCGAATGCGACGGCAAACGCTGCGTTGCCGAACATGGCGAGAGAGGTGTGGATCCCGAGCCAGTAACTCTGGAGCACGGGGCTCAGGGGTCTTATCTCGCGGGGCAGCATCGACGACGAGAACATCAGCACGAGGACCACGGGAAGGATGAAGGAACTCATGATCCCTATCTTGTACCGTCTGACAAGGAAGAAGTAGATAAGGACTATGCACCACGAGAAGAAGGAAGATGCCTCGTGCAGGTTCGTTACAGGGAGGTGACCTGCAGACACATACCGGTCGATGATGCTCGCCGTATGGACTGAGAAGCCCGCAAACATAAAGACGAGCATCGTTCTGGAAGGCTCCAGCGATTTCCTGAATATTTGTACGATGCTCATTGCCGCGGCGACAAGGTAAAGGCCGAGGGCCGCTTCAAAGAGAATGGGACCCATCAGAAGCACCCCAGTTCGCATTCTCTGATCTTTATCCTGACCTCATTGGCGACGATTCCCACGTCACGGTATGACACGCCGAGATCTTCGGCAATCGCTCTCGCGACGGCGCATGAGATGTTTCCATCCATCGATTTCTCTTTCAGAAGCCGTTCAATCTCTTTCTTCCTTGCGGTCATCTCTATCAACCTCAGGAGTTCCTGCGCCTCGGCTCCGGCGAAACCCTTCCCCGTGCTGTGCACAAGGTAGCGAGGGGGGGTACGAAGGCTGGAGAGCACATTCTCTCTTCTCTTGGGACTTGTGCCGACCGGCGGGGAACTGGATGCCTCATCGGAAACGACCACGATGTCTGCCCGCCCCAGTACGTGCGTTGCCGAGGGCTTCATGGTGCCGGAAGAACCTAATAAAAATATTACAATATCAGGCTTGAGAAACTCAACGGCGCTGTTCCCCTCTATGATGATTCCGTCGAGGTAAGAGAGTTTGTCGACGGCCATCGGAAGGACGTCGCCGAGATCCGACGGCGGCGCCTGGACCCAGAGCACCTGCTCTGCGCCTGCATCTAGGAGCCTCCTCGTGTCTTTTCCCTTTCGCTTTAGTACAGCGGCATCAACGACAATGGAGGTGTAGAGGACGGTTCTCGTGTACTTGACGGCTCCCCACCGTTTCAGCTTGCACAGGAGGCTGACCGCAGGCGCATTATCGCCCTGTCCGGACAGTCTTTCAGGCGAAGTGTTCGTGAGAAGCCGCAACAACGCGGAGGCCACTGTGGTCTTCCCTGTGTTGCTTTCCGAGCCTCCGATGCCGATCGTGATCGGTACTCCCATATGATGCGACCAGAGCCGGGGAGCCGGTTGCTCTATGAGCCCGATGACGGAACCTTCTCTGCCTGTTCGGCCTTTTCCTTGTACCCGCACCCTTTCTTCAGGCACGCATGGAACAGATCTCCTTCCTTGTTTCGCTTCTCCACAAGGAATGGTTCCTGACACTTCGGGCAGGCTTTCGGAACGGGTCGGTACCAGAGCGCAAAGGTGCATTGAGGGTAGTTGCCGCAACTCCAGAATGCCTTTCCTCTTCGCGACCTCCTCTCGACTATGTCACCTCCGTCCAAGGGGCACTTCACGCCTGTGGCGAGTGACCTCGTCTGCTTGCACTCCGGATAGTTCGAGCAGGCGAGGAATTTTCCGAACCTCCCGGTTTTGATGACCATGTCGGCGCCGCATTTCTCGCACCTCTCGCCTGTTGCTGCGGTCTCTGCACTCTTCTGCTCAGGCTTGTCTCCGTCCAGGGGCTTCGCGTTCTTGCATTTGGGGAATCCTGAGCAGGCGAGGAATCGCCCGTGCCTTCCCCACCGTATCACCATGGGCATTCCGCACTTTTCGCACGCCGTGTCCGTGGCGATGTCTTTCGGCTTTATCTTGCCTATGTCTTTCATCGCCTGCTCGAGGTCGTGGGAGAAGGGTGTATAAAATTCCTTCATGACGCTTACCCAATGGAGCTTGGCGTTTTCGATCTCGTCGAGTTCATCTTCCATCTTCGCCGTGAAGCCGATGTCAATGAGCTCGGGGAATTTCTCGACAAGGAGGTCGTTCACTACTGAGCCGAGCTCTGTGGGACTGAACTTCCCCTCTCCCTTCTGCACGTATTTCCTGTCCTGTACCGTGGAAAGGATCGCAGCGTACGTGCTGGGCCTACCTATGCCTTTTTCCTCGAGAGCCTTGATGAGCGTCGCTTCTGTGAATCTCGGCGGAGGCTGCGTGAAGTGCTGGACCGGTTTTGTCTCGATCTGTTTCAGCGGACAGCCCTCTGCCAACAAGGGGAGAATGCCGCCTTCTTCCTCGTCGAGGTCGTCCTTGCCCTCGCTGTAAAGTGCCATGAATCCGGGGAAACGGACGACGGTGCCAGAAGCCCGGAACTCCGTCCCCCGCATTTCTCCCGCCGCGTCCCTGAGGCCGATGACAAAGGTGGTCTGCTCGAGCTGCGCAGGGACCATCTGGCTCGCGATGAACCGTTGCCAGATGAGTTTGTACAGGCCGAACTGGTCTTTGTGAAGGAAGGGCTTCACCCTGTCCGGCGTCATGTCGGGATAGGTAGGCCGTATCGCTTCGTGTGCTTCCTGAGCGCCCTGCTTGCTCCGGTAAAAGGGAGGTTTCTCGGGGAGGTAGTCAGCACCAAAGGCAGCGGTGATGACGTCCCGTGCCCACTGCTGGGCCTCAGGGGCGACTTTGAAGGAGTCCGTTCTCATGTACGTAATGAGTCCCACCGACCCTTCCGCTCCCAGTTCGATGCCCTCGTACAACTGCTGGGCGATCATCATCGTCTTTTTCGCGGGAAACTTGAGCTTTCGCGCCGCTTCCTGCTGCAGTGTGCTCGTGATGAAGGGGGGGTAGGGTCCCCGCTTTCGGAGTTTCTTGTCCACTTTTGAGAGGAAGAGGTCCTTCGAGGCCACGTCCTCTCTTATTCGCTCTGCGGCTTCACCGCTGGTGACGAGGAACCTCGAACCTTCGGCAGCCTCGCGGTTTATCACGAGGGTGTCGTGGTACCGGTACAGACTCGCAGAGAAGCGAGACTCGGGGGCGCTGGTATCGCACATACCTTCCTCAGGTCCTTGGAGCAGCGACTCGATCGTCCAGTACTCTTCTCGCTGGAAGGCCTCGATTTCGCGCTCCCGGTCAACGACTAGTTTGACCGCAACGGACTGCACTCGCCCTGCACTGAGGCCCCGGCGCACCTTTCTCCAGAGGTAGGGGCTCAGGTTGTATCCGACGAGACGGTCGAGTATCCTCCTCGCCTGCTGCGCCTCAACCTTGTGGCGGTCAATGGAGCCGGCGTTCCGGAATGCTTCCTTCACCGCCTTGTCGGTGATCTCATGAAAGGTGACACGGTAGATACTCGTCGACTTCTTCGGACCTGCCAGTTCCTCGGCGATGTGATGCGCGATCGCCTCCCCCTCCCTATCCGGGTCGGTGGCGATGTAGACACGATCCGTCTTCTTTGCGAGACTCTTGAGTTCTCTGACGACCTTCTCCTTCCCGGGGACCACAACGTAACGCGGCGAGAAGTCGCGGTCAACCTCGACACCCAGCTCCTTTTCGGGGAGGTCTTTGATGTGCCCGACAGACGCTTTGACCTCGAACTCTTTCCCGAGGATCTTGTTGATCGTTTTAGCCTTTGCGGGTGATTCTACGACGACGAGTGACTTCACCATGCCTCCTGATCAGTGCCAGACAATCTGCTTGCCCTGCCCGAAGATAAAGGTGTAAATTTCATCGATGCCGAGTTCGGTGTCCTTCAGGAGCAAATACGCGAGGAACACTCTCATGGTATCGATCTCAGCCTCTTCGATGCGCTGAGAGGCTTCCGATGCAATGAGCTCTTCACGCAGTGCGAGGATGTCGATGTCCGAGAACTCGGAGAACTGGATCTTCTCGAGCACGTCGGGCGCGTCGTATCCCTCCTCGATGAATTCCTTTGCCAGTATTCTCAGCACCTCAATCAGTCTTCTTGCCAACGGCTCCTCCGCGAAATCCAGGCACGCGGGTGATCGCGTTACAGCCTGTAAAATCTCTTGCCCCCAATCTGCCTCACCACCCCCCTGATCTCAAGAGACAGGAGGAGGGGGAGGAGCCTTGAGGGCGCCATCTGGGCTTCGCGCGCGATCGCGTCAACATGCTTCGGCTCGGCCCCCAGAATACCACATATTGCCTTTTCCTCTTCACTAATTTCAAGTTTGTCGAGGGGGTCAGACGCCCCCTGACCGGATGTCCCCGATGAGGAACGGAGATATGCTTTCACGAGAGGGGCGATCTCCTCCAGTATGTCATCAACGCCTTGAACGAGCTTCGCCCCGTTCTTCAGGAGGAGGTTCGTGCCCTCCGACAAAGGAGAGGTAACATTCCCCGGCACGGCGAACACCTCCTTGCCCTGGTCAAGTGCACAGCGGGCAGTGATGAGGGATCCGCTGCCGGCGGCAGCCTCTACCACGACCACGCCTAGCGAGAGTCCGCTTATCAATCTGTTTCTTTTCGGGAAATTCTCCTTGAACGGAGGAGTTCCGGGCGGGAACTCGGATATGACGCAGCCCGAGCCGCTGAGTTGCTCGTAGAGTCTCTTGTTTTCGGGCGGATAAGGTGTGTCTACGCCGGACCCCAGTACGGCGATGCTCCTCCCGCCGGCGCGGAGGGCACCGCGGTGCGCAGCGGTGTCTATGCCCCGAGCCATCCCGCTTACGACGGTGATACCGCGGGAAGCGAGGTCGCGGGCAAGTCTCTCGGCCATGATCTGACCGTAGTCCGTCATAGCCCTCGAACCGACAACGGCTATGGCATACCTGTCATGCTCCCCGACCGTTCCCAGCATATATAGGAGGAGCGGTGCATCCTCAATCTGCCTGAGGGAGGCTGGATACCCTTCGCTGGTGTAAGTCAGGACTGCGGCGCCGCTACGGCGGATGTCCTCCATGGTCCTTTCTACGTCGCGCCATGCGCTGAAGTCTGCGATGCTCTTCGCCCGAGACGCCTTGATCGTTTCGACTGCCCTCAGTTCTGCAGGCGAGGCTTCGAATATCCGCCGCGGAGAGCCGAACGCAGCAAGGAGGCGCTTGGCAGTCACCGGCCCGATGTCATTGAGCGTCGTCAGGGCGACCCGGTATCTGAGGTCGCCCGCTGGCTGCAGACTGCCATCCTCTGCCATGGTGCCGGATCTTGCTAACGTTGCAAGAGGTTTTTCGTGATGGTGCCCACCTTCAGTCTCAGGGCGTTGAGTCTGATGAAGCCTTCTGCATCCTTCTGTTGATAAACCTGGTCCGCCTCGAAGGTGGCGAGTTCCGGGTGGTACAGCGAGCGTGGGGACTTCCTGCCTGTTACGGTACAGGTGCCTTTGTACAGCTTCAGGCGCACAGTACCTTCCACCGTGCGCTGGATGGAGTCGAAGGCCGTCTGAAGCATCTCCCGCTCAGGCGAAAACCAGTACCCGTAGTAGATCAACTCGGCGTATTTCGTGATAAGGGAATCCCTCAGGTGAAGCACCTCCCTGTCGAGCGTGATCGATTCAACGGCGCGGTGGGCCGCATGCAGCACCGTGCCCGCGGGTGTTTCATACACGCCTCTGGACTTGATTCCGACATACCTGTTCTCGACGATGTCCACGCGGCCGACCCCGTATTCTCCTGCGATTGCATTGAGCCTCTGGAACAGGGCGAGAGGCGAGAGCCGCTCGCCGTTCAGGCCGACCGGGTCGCCATGTTCATACTCGACTTCGATATATACGGGGGTGTCAGGTGCCTTTTCAGGGGGCGTCATCATCGTGTACATGTCTTCGGGGGGCTCTGCCCATGGGTCTTCGAGAATACCGCCCTCGTAGCTTATGTGGAAGATGTTCCGGTCGGTGCTGTAGGGCTTTTCCCTTGTCGCTGTGACAGGGATCCCGTGTGTTTGTGAATAGTCGATAAGAGACTGGCGAGAGTCGAAGGGCCACTCCCGCCACGGCGCGATGACCTTGATGTCGGGCCTCAACGCGTAATAGGTGAGCTCGAACCTCACCTGGTCGTTACCTTTTCCCGTCGCTCCGTGAGCCACGGAGTCGGCGCCGACCCTCCCGGCGATCTCGATCTGTTTCTTTGCGATCAGGGGACGGGCTATGGAGGTGCCGAGCATGTATGTCCCCTCGTAAAGCGCGTTAGCCCTGAGCATGGGGAAGAGATAGTCAGTAATGAACTCGACCCGGAGGTCCTCCACGTAGACTGCCGACGCTCCGGTTGCAAGGGCCTTGTCCCGCACCGCGTCCAGGTCCTCGCCCTGGCCGAGGTCGGCACAGAACGCCACTATCTCGGCGTCGAAGGCCTCTTTGAGCCACTTGATTGCGACGGAGGTGTCGAGACCTCCCGAATATGCAAGCACGATTTTTCTCGCCATTGTCTCCTCCAGGCTTTGGTCAAGGCTTGAGGTCGCTGCTGTGAGTCCGAGAGCGTGAGCGGTGAACTGAAGGGTCGAGATCGAAGATCAGCAAACCCTTTCACCATAGCACAAAGGACGCCGCATTGTGAAGCCCGCACGCCCGTGATATACTGCTCACGTGAAGGTCAGGGAATACTCTTTCGGCAGGATTACGGTCGGCGGCAGGACCTACACGAGCGACGTCATAATCTATCCAGACATCGTACGCCCGTCGTGGTGGCGGAGAGATGGGCACGCGCTTCGCGTCGAGGACATTGAAGAGGTGTTGCTGTACCGGCCCGAAGTGGTTATCATAGGAACGGGGTATTACGGCGTCATGCGCGTGCCGCCTGCCACCATCGAGGCGGTGAAGGCAAGGGGGATCGAGATCCATGCGCAGAGGACCTCGGACGCAGTCTCCCTTTTCAACGAGCTGTCGGATGTGAGTAAGACCGTAGCCTGTCTTCACCTCACCTGCTGAACCTTTTCGAGCGCATCCTCGAAGAGACTCCTCATCCTGATGGTCTCGTCGCAGAGTCGCTGCAGTACCTCACTGAGGTCGTTCCTGCCCAGCGCGGAAGCCCTGTGTGCCCAGTCCCGATAGGTCTCCGCGTGCTCATCGTTATGCTCAATCCAATGAGGGAGAAGCTTCGCAAGTTTCTCAAGATCGTTCATCATTCCTCCTTCAATGAGGATACCCACGCAGTCTGCGGCAGGCCGCAGCTGACGGGGAAGCAGTGTCCTCGATGAAACCTGACAGCCGCATAGGACGGCAGGGCCGAGCGCCTCAAAACCTTTATGAATGCGATGAAAGATGATTCAGAGTCCGGTCTTCTCGAGTTCACTACAAGTGTGGCTTGAAAAGCTCCCCTACACGGTGGTCTGGAGACGAACAAGATATCGCTCATAAAGTCTTTTTGGCATCTCTGCCCTGCCCTATGCGGCGTGCTTTATGCAAGCGCCAAGGGCTGCTCTACGACGCGTTGTCGCCTGTCACGCCTCAATGGCGGTGGAAGAGGTAGTGCGAATGGAGATGCTTGTGCTCCACGTTGTCGTGTAAATGCATGTGCTCGTGAACCAGGTTGACCTTGAGGAGCAGTTCGTCGTCATTGAGGATTTCGCGGGTATCGCCTACCTTTTCGATGCGGTGCTCTTCAGACAGCACTGCCACACGGGCGTGCAGCTCGTCCACCAATCCCAGGTCATGCGTGGCGATCACGATGGTCTTGCCAGCGTCGCTCAGCGCAAGCATGAGTTCAACGAGAAAACACTGTGTCCTTGGATCGAGCCCGTTCGTAGGTTCGTCCAGGAGAATGGCCTCGGGGTTCATGGTGAGGACCGAGCCTATGGCCACCTTTTTCTTCTCTCCCCCGGACAGCATATAGGAGGGACGGTCTTTCAGGGTCTCTATGGCGAGCATCTGCATTATCTCATGGGCTCGGTGTAGCGCCTCATCCTCGCTGAGCCCCAGCTGAACGGGTCCGTATACCAGCTCGTCCAGCACAGTGGGGCAAAAGAGCTGGATATCGGAATCCTGAAAGACGTACCCCACTCGTTCGCGGAAGACCTTCATGAACCCGGGCTCTTTCAGCGTTTTTTCAGATACCTCGCTCCCCTTGAAGAAGACCGTTCCTGAGGAGGGATGGATGAGGCCGCTCATGACCTGCAGGAGCGTCGATTTTCCGCTCCCGTTGGAACCGATTATGGCAAAGCGTTCACCTGTTGCGATGCCGAGACTCACGTCGAGGAGCGCGGGAATTCTGTCGTAGTAACGGTAACTGACCGAGTCTGTTTTCAGAATCTCTTCCATGCGCGTGTCTATAGTAACAGAAAGAGCACTCCCGAGATGAGGAGGGCGACCCCGATCAGCCAGTCCCTCGAAGTCATGTTTCTGTAACCGGGAATTGTGATCGTCCCCGTGAATCCTCTCTGCACCATCGCCTTGTACACCTCCTCGCACCGGTACCGGCTCTTCGCGAACATGACCGCCATCCTGTTCGCTATCCATTCGCGCGATTCCGAGTCGCGCTCAGCACCGAGCAACCTGCCCTTCCTGGCAAGGTGCATGTCGAGAACCGTCTTCGCAAAGATGAAGATGTACTTATACGTGAGAGCAATCGTCATCAGAAAGGCATCGGGGACTCTGAATACCTTGAGTGCCTTCATGATTTCAGGAAAAGGAGTCGTCGAGAAAACGAGGAACGAGAGGGCAAGGGAATTCATGACCCTCAGGGTGAGCATGCTGACACCGCGCAGGCCCTCCTCGGTAATGCCGATCTCTGAGGGGATGTGGTAGATCCAGAAGTCGTAGGAATGCGGCAAGTGCATGATCGGAAAGATGATTGCGCCCCCGGCGAAGACATTGAACGCCGACGGCAAGGCGACGAGGAATCCGAAGATGAAAGAGAGCAGGAGAATTCTTCTGTAATGGCTGACAGGATTGAGTCGCGAGGCAATGGACAGCAACAGGGTGAAGATGCCGATCATAAGTTCCGGGAATGCCGTCTTCTTGAGGCTTACGATGATTATGAAGAAGACCAGAAAGAGCATCTTGACCCGTGCGTCGAGTCCCTGCAGGAGACCATCGCGGGAGGACAGTTCCCAGTTGATGATCCCGCTCTTCATCACCCCTGCGACGTGTTCGATAGCCTTGTTGATGAAGGAAGGCCCCCGCCTCAGATGCCCCGGCTGAAGGGTAGGGCGATTCGTTTTCGAGAGCAGAAATGAAGGAATCTTCTCACGCACTGTGCCGCCTCCGCCCTGATGCTGGTATGATCGTGTGAATGATCTCCGTTACGAGTCCTCTTTGGATCCTGACCTTCTCGACCGGATGAAGGCGTATATGCCAAAGATGCCGACAATCAGGCTTATTCCGGTGAGGAGCTTCGTCCACGTTGCCACGAGGGGCTTGCTGAATGAAGCAAGGTCTAACCCTTCATCGACCTTCACCTCGATCGTTACGCCGTGGAACCCGTGAGCTGACTCGCCGAGGACCTTTATCCGCCAGATGCCCGGGCGCTCGGGGACAAAGGCGACAAAGCCGTTCTTGTCAGTCCTCCCTGTCTGATGAGGAAGGGAGTCTCCGGGGCCATAGACTTCATACTCTGAGTAACTTGCCGGGTCGTTCGCAGAGTAGAAGACCCTTACCGCAATACCCTTTTGCTGCACGTCATAGTTGACGGTGTGGGCATGTGCGGTGTCCTGAATGAAAGCAAGGGGCAAGACAAGGAGAATAAGGAACGTACTGCGGCTGACTCTTGTCATTGCTTCACCTCAAAGGTCAGGGTCGTGGAAGTGCTGAAAAAGTCCGCGTCGGGGTTATCCTTCAAGGGCTCCTTGTAGGTGACGGTGATCACCTGATAGCCTCTCGAGATCTTGACCTGTGCGACGCCGTTCTTGTCCGTGGTTGACACGGTGTCGTGATCCGCGCCTTCTACCTCGACATGCGGCAGGGGGCTTCCCTGGTAGAGTACCTTAACGGGGAGGCGGTCGCCTGCTTTGAGATCAAAGGGGTTCTTCAGGGGGAGGATGTCGAGTCTCGCCTCGGCGAGAGGTTTCTGCGTGAAGTCGCTCCACGCAACGAGCGCCTTGGAATAGTTGAGAGATCGGATCGCCTCGACCACTCTGCGTGCCTGTCTTTTGGGCAGATTTTTCCAGCCGTAGATCGTTTTCGACCAATAGCCGTTGTCGATTCCCACGAGCACCAACGCCGGCTGACTGGCAGACTTGAGCAGAAGTCCCTTGTCCTTCTTTTCCTGCTGGACCTCGATCAGATTCCCCTTCGTGTCGAATGCCTTCACGTCCTTTACCCTGGATATGTCGAAGTCCTCACGGTGAGTACCGTGGCCGTGAATGAGCGTGAAGTCCTTGCCTGTGTGTTCGATCCGGAACTCATGGGCTGAGAGATCGGAGGCCTGCAACAGCAGGAATGATGCGAGCAGGATCACCTTTGCCGCTTTCCACGGCCTGATCAGGTGCGGTTGTGCCTTGTACAGAAAGAGCAGGACGAGCGCGGCGACAACCGCCTCCAGGGCGCCTACCGCGGTCAGATGAGGGATCATGACAGCAGGAACGGCAATCGAAAGGGGGAAGGGGAAATAGCCTCCGCCGCCCGGTCCGGAGGCATGGAGGAGCGGCTGTATGCCGAGTTCGACAGCGGTGAAGAGGCCTGCGGCATTGATGCCGACATAAGAGCCGAGGGCCGCCCCGGCAAGCCGGACTCGGACAGACTCTGTGCCGAAGCCTATCTCTGGCGACCTGCGCCGACCCATCAGGCGGCTGAGGATCTTCACCGTCACCGCGTATGTGCCATAGCCTGTCACTGAACCGAGGAAGGCGATGTTGAAGCAGTTTGCACCCACTGCGGTGATGCCGCCGTCACCGAAGAGGAGCGCCTGGATGATGAGGGCGATCGAGACTGCGATCACTGCCGCCCACGGGCCGAGCAATATGCTTATCAGCGTTCCGCCGGTGATGTGCCCTGTTGTTCCTCCTGGAAGAGGTATGGTGAAAATCATCACGATGAAGCTGAACGCCGATGACATCGCAAGAAAGGGCACCTGTGATGCGCTCAGCTCTTCCTTTATCTTTTTCGACGCATAGAACCATATGGCGATCGACGCCGCCCAAAGGCTGCCGTAGGTCTCCGGGCCAAGATATCCGTCAGGGATGTGCATATCCGCCTCCTGTAGAGGATGTAACGCCGGTTTCAGCGTGTTCTCTTGCGAAAAAAAGAGAAGCCACGACGGCCGACGACCTCCCGGTCGAACAAGCCTTCGTGGCTTCTCTCCTTGCGCGTACGATATCATCGCATGCGAGGCCCTGTCAAGAACGGCAACGGGGAGTTCCAAAGTCGCCCGATCCGTCATCCCCTTACCGCCGGATTCGGGTAGGGCCCCTTTTCTTGGGTCGCCGAACGTTGAGGTATAATAGCGCATATGCGGTACAGGCTCACGGAAAAGGTCAAGGCCGCCGGTTGAGCGGCGAAGATAGGTCCTTCGGACTTGGAGGACATTATTTCCGGGCTGCCCGCGTCTGGTATACACCAGGGAGTGCGGATCGTCGTGGGGCCGGGCGACGACGCGGGAGTCTATACCGTGGGCGGGATCACTCTTGTGGAGACGGTGGATGTCATCACGCCCGTCGTTGATGATCCCTTTGTCTTCGGCGCCGTGAGCGCGAACAACTCGCTGAGCGACGTCTATGCCATGGGTGGGAGACCTCTTGCGGCGCTCGCGATTGTCGGGTATCCGTCCTGCGACTACGACACGGCTGTCGTGAGAGAGATACTGAGAGGTGCACTGCAATCGCTGGACAGGGCAGGGGCTGCGCTGATCGGCGGACATAGTTTTGAGGACCCTGAACTCAAGTTCGGCCTTTCGGTGACCGGAATCATGGAAGGTGACCGCGTGCTCAAGGTATCCGGCGCCGAAGAGGGAGACCTGGTGATCCTTACGAAACCGCTCGGCATAGGTATAATGACCACGGCACTGAAAGGCGGTAAGATGGGCAATGAGGCTATGGAGCCGGCCATAAGGTGGATGCTCACTCTCAACGACGAGGCATCGCGGCTCGCTGTGAGCGCACGCGCCACGGCCTGTACCGACGTCACCGGCTTCGGTCTCCTCGGTCATGGGCATAACATGGTGAGGGGAACGGACCTTGACCTGTGCATCGAAAACGGACGTGTTCCCGTCATGGAAGGCGTTTACGACCTGGCCGCCTCAGGCATGGTCCCTGAGGGCGCCTATCACAACCTCCGCTTCCTCGAAGGGAAGGCTTCCTTCTCCGGTTCCATCACGGAAGTGGTCAGGCTTATACTCGCCGACCCGCAGACCTCGGGCGGGCTCCTGATCACGGTGAAGGAGAAAGGCCTCGAACTCTTTCAGGCATCCCCTCACTTCTTCTCAGCCATCGGGAGGATCGAGAAAGGCTCCGGACGCGTCGTAGTCAGGTGAAGGTCTACTGAGGTTTGTTGTCGGCCAGGAGTGACTCGTAGGGATAAGACTTAAGGTAGGTAACGAACTCGTCCCCCGCAGGCGTGGGGACGGTGTGCCTGAGCCGCGTCAGGGAGAACTGCCGCAATATCTTGCCCTCCCTGGGTACGATGAACTTTAGGCTCCCGCATTTGACTTCTTTTCTCACCGCCCACTTTGAGGCGATCGAGATTCCCATGCCGCTTGCCACGGCCTCCTTTATCGAGCCGGTGCTGCCGAGGATGGAGGCGATGTGCAGGTCGGTCGCCCGAATGCCGTGATTCGAAAGGTAGTTCTCGATTATCTGGCGAGTCCCTGACCCTTCCTCCCTGAAGATGAAGGGCTCTTTCGTGATCTCGCCGATTGAGACGACCTTCTTCTTGGCGAGAGGGTGCATGGGCGGGACTATGATGGCGAGCTCATCCTGGATGAGCGGTTCCACCTCCAGCTTGTGACGCGGCGAGGCCTCACCGACGACGCCGAAGTCGACGACGCCGGAGTTGAGGAGGTCCATGATCCGCTTTGTGTTGCCGATCAGCACGTGGATCTTGATCTTGGGGTGGGTTCTCCTGAAATCCACTACTACGCTCGGAAGGATGTAATTTCCGACGGTCGTGCCTGCGCCTATCTTGACGCTTCCCTTGATCAGTCCGGTGATCTTTCCGATCTCCTTCTCCACCTCCGAGTATAGGGAAAGTATCTCCTTGGCATACTGATAGAGAATGTTGCCGGCAGAGGTAAGGTTGATCGTGCTGCCTGATCGATCGAAGAGCTTTGTCTCGTACATCTCTTCCAGAGCCTGGATCTGGAGGCTCACCGCAGGCTGCGTGAGGTGGATGATTTCGGAGGTCTTCGAAAAACTCTTGGTCTCTGCAACGGTGCAGAAAATCTTGAGTTTATGGTCCTCAATTCCCATAAGTGAGTAATACTAGCATAAAATTTATTTATATGCAAAAGGTCAAGGGGGGGCGGCGTGGCGGGTCTGTTTACCGGGATGCGAGCCTGGGAAGCGATAACCAGAGACGTGCCATCGAAGGACCCGAGGCGACATGCAGTCAGTGTGGCCTACTGAAGATGTCCGGACCGGCCGGCTATGTCGTTGACGTCCTCACCCGTCTTCGGTGCTTCTTCCGGCCTGACGTAATGCAGGAACCTCCTGCACTGGGGGCATTGTATGATCTCGGTGTTGGCCTTTATCTCCACGAAGAGCTGAGGGGGGATATGGAGATTACATCCTTGACAGATCTCCTGTCTTGCCTCGACAACGGCAAGGCCGCGACCCAGCTTGATGATGTCCATGTAGCGACGGTATGTACCGTCGTCTAGTATGTCGGCAAGGGCCTTTCTTTGCTGCCGCAAGCTTGCGAGATCGGTCTCGAGACCAGTTTTCTGCTGTTCGATAGCCTTTCTTGCCTCGCCCTGTTGCTCCTTCTCTATGGTGAGCACTGCCTCCTTCTCCCTTACCGCCTTCGCCGACTCATCGAGACGCTCCATTACGGCGAGAAGTTCGTCCTCGCACCTGCTCACTTCTGCCTGTATCGCTTCGATCTCCTTCAGGTGAGCCTGGTACTCCTTGTTCGTCTTGATTTCAGCACCACGCTGCCTCACCTTCCGCAATTTCTCATTGACCTCCTCGATCGCACGCTCGCGGTCGCGCCGCTGCGTTTCGAGGGCGTTGTGTTCTTTCAGGGCATTGTCGCGGGCATCCTGTGCAGCCTGGAGAGAACCGAGTTCTGCACTCATCCTTGCGTCAGCCGCCTCTATTTTAGTGTGGGTTGCGAGGATCTGTGAGTCGAGCTTCTGCAGTTCGACGAGAAGCCGGAGTGTCTCGTTCACTGCCACCTCTCAGAGGGCACCGGCGGCGCACATGCAGGGTGCCCGGTCGTGAGGGCAGCATGAGCGGGGTGCCTCGGGTGTGCGGGCGCATGCATCATGGTGGGCCCACCAGGGCTCGAACCTGGGACCAACCGGTTATGAGCCGGTAGCTCTACCAACTGAGCTATGGGCCCTCTGTCGCACCGATCGCGGAATGAACGCCGACGTAGGTCGCGGTGCGTAAGAACAGTCTGAGGGAGAAACTCGTGTCTGTCACGTGAGTTACTATACCCCGCCGGGGCATTCAAGTCAAGGCAGGCCAAGGAAATGCCTCAACCATTTCGTCCGCGACGGATGCTTCAACTTTCTGATGGCTTTGACCTCGATTTGCCTGATCCTTTCCCTGGTCACCTCGAATTCCTGCCCCACTTCCTCGAGGGTACGGGGGCTCTCCTCGCCGATGCCGAACCTCTTCCTGATCACGAGCTGTTCCCTGGGGGAAAGGGTGCAGAGGACCCTTTCAACGTGGTGCTTGAGATCCTCCATCATTACGAACTCAAGGGGGGACAGTCCGGCCTTGTCTTCGATGAAGTCCTTGAGGACGGATTCTTCTTCCTCTCCCACGGGCGTCTCGATGGAGATCGTGTCGCGCATGAGCCTGAGGATCGTGGCTACCTTGTCGGCCGGCATCCGTGACAGCCGCGCAATGTCCTCAGTGCCGGGCTCCTGACCGTGTTCCTGCACATAGTCCCTCATCGCCCTGTTCACCCTGTTGATGTTCTCGATCATGTGCACAGGGATGCGGATTGTCCTCCCCTGATCTGCGAGGGCCCGTGTGATCGCCTGCCGTATCCACCAGGTAGCGTAAGTGCTGAACTTGTAGCCGCGTCTGTACTGGAACTTGTCTACTGCCCGTATGAGGCCTACGTTGCCCTCCTGGATGAGGTCCGAGAGGCTGAGACCTTTCCCGATATATCTCTTCGCGATGCTGACGACGAGCCTGAGATTCGACTCAACGAGCTTTCCCTTCGCGGCGCAGACGGACACCTCCACCCGTTTCAGTTCCTTTGCTATCCTCGCGATCTCAGGAGCGACGACGCCCATGGCGGATTCAATCTTTTTTATCTGTCGCTTGACGGCTGCGGTTGTATCGGAAGGATGGTGCGGATCCTTCCTGTCAAGGGGCTTTCTCTGGAGCGTACGGATCTGGTCGCTGCATTTTCTGATTTCCTCGGAGAAGGTGCAGATTACATCGTCCCTCAGATTGAGTTCCCGCACCTTGTCGAGAATCGCCGTAAGGTTCTCATCGAGTGCTTTTTGTATCTTTGCATTGGCGGCATCAGCCCTGGTTTCAGCAGCGCCCTGCCTGCGCCGTGTGAGGAGGCGCATCCGCTTTGCACGGAGGAGTTCGATCTGCGCCGTGATGGCGGTGAACGCCTCTTTCGCCTCGAGCATGTCGTCCTCGGAGAGGTCTTCACCTTCTTGGAGGAGTTCAGCAAGTGGGGCCTGACCTTCCTCTACCAGCCTTCCCAGTTCTGCGAGCTTTCGGAGCAGGAAAGGGACCGAGAAAATGGCCCTGCAGATTCTTCTCTTTCCCTCCTCAACCTTCTTCGCGATTTCTATCTCGCCGCTCTTGGTGAGGAGGGGGACCTCGCTGATCCTCTGGAGGTAAGTCTTGAGGGGGTCGTACTCCAGCTCCAGTGAAAACTTCGCGGCATCGCGGTCGAGGAACTCTTCGGCAAGTTCGGGCGAGAACACTTCCTCCGTGCCGTCGAGTAACTCGGCTATCTCCTTATCGAGTTCTTCCGGTGGAATGCCTTTGCGCTCCTTCGTGTCCTTCACCTTGTCATTGCTCCCCATGTCATTATATCAGGGTCCGCCCTTCCGGAGCACGAACCTGCCTTTCTCGGAGAGCAGCGTGCGAAGGCGGTTCCCGTCACCGGTATCTTCCGCCAGGGCGATTTCCGCTTCGAGTCTGCGCAAGGCCATCTTTCTCAGGCAGTCCTCGATGTTCTCGTTGACGCTGTCTGGATCGATCGCCGGGTTCATGGTGAGGCTCGCGATGAGCCTCTGCTCCTCGACGGTGCAAAGGGAGAGCAGGCCGTGAAGGGGGCCCTTGCCGGGCGGAGATTCACGAACGGTCTGCTCCATTTTCTCAAAGATGCTCCTTATCAGCGGATGCTCTATATGGCTCAGGGTGAGCCTGTCCAAGATCGGGACTGCTTTTTCGTGGACAGTGAGGGCGATTGAGAGGAGGATCTTTTCCTCTTCATGGGGCTTTTCGGACTCTCCGGCTTCACGATCCGGTCCCATACGGGCGGCGGCAGGCCGGTCCTTCGGCTTCTTGCGGGTCATCGAAAGAAGTTCTTCACGGAGGGCTCCTTCGTTAATTTTGGAGGCGTCCGCAAGTTCGCGCAGGGTATCCTCCCGCAGGAGAGGGTCGCTGCATACGGTCAGGAAGGAAAGTACTGACCGGGCAGCGTCGAGCTTGCGCCGTCCGTATGTCCTGAAGACGAAGCTCACTGGCGTTACGGCTGCGCCCGTTCGTTTCCGGAATTCTTCGGCTCCCCGGTGTCTCAAGAGGCTGTCCGGGTCTTCACCCTCCGGCAGCAGCATGATCTTGGCAATCATCCCCTCGGCAAAGACGAGTTCGAGGCTCCGGTTCGTCGCGGTCCTTCCTGCGGCATCGCCGTCGAACACGAGGAGCACCTTGTCGGTGAACCTCTTGAGTTTCTTGAGGTGTCCCGACGTGAGGGCGGTGCCCAGAGGTGCGACCGTGTTGGTGAACCCGAACTGGTGGCACACGAGGGCATCAAGGTAGCCTTCGACGACGACAGCATACCCTTTCTGTCCTATGGCGTGGCGCGCTTTGTCGAGAGCATACAGAGTCTCTCCCTTCCTGAAGATCGGGCTGTCCGGCGAGTTGAGGTATTTGGGCGCGTTCTTGATCGCGGTGAGGATTCTTCCGCCGAAGGCGACGGGCCGGTCCTGAAGATCGAAGATGGGAAAGATTATCCTGTCCCTGAAGAAGTCGTGCATTGACCGGTCTTCACCGTGTACGAGTCCGCACTGCCTGATCAGCGCGGCCGGGTATCCCATCGCACTGAGGTGCTGGAGGAGCGAGTCTCTGGCGCTCCCGTTGTACCCGAGCGCGAATCGTTCTCTGGTCTCGTCACTTACCCCCCTTTCCTGGATATAGCGCACGGCGCGGTCCGACTTCGAGAGGGTGCGTGCGAAGAAGTTGAGGGCTTCGCTCTGGATGCGGAACAGGCTCTCCTTCTGTGCCTGCTGCGGCCGCGGGCGCCCCTCATAGTCCTCGATCCTTATGCCGGCCCTTTGGGAGAGGTACGCGAGGGACTCCTGGAAGGTCATGTGCTCGTGGTCCATGACGAAAGTGACTACATCCCCGCCCTTGTGGCAGCCGAAACAGTGGAACATCTGCCTCGAGGGGTTCACCATGAAGGAAGGCGTCTTCTCGGCATGAAACGGACAGAGGCCTTTGTAGTTCTGCCCCGCCTTCTTCAGCTCGACGAAGTCTGCGACCACGTCGACTATGTCAATTCTCGACTTGATCTCCTCGATCAGGTTCTGGCCGGACATGGGTCATCCCGCAGGGATCGCTGCAGCCGTGGTTAGCATGGCACCAGGGCGCTGCAACCGCAAGTCTTGAATGTCTTGTGATTCATTGATTACCCGTTGTGGGGTTGCACGTGACGCCATCTGTGCAGTCACCGGTGTCCGGGCGGCTCTTACGAAGGTGAGGAGAGCAACTCCCGGACTCGCTGATTGACAACCTGGCCGTCTGCCTTCCCCCTTATCTTGGGCATGAGGACTTTCATGACCTTGCCAATGTCGTTGACGGTGGACGCGCCGGATTCCTGCAGGGCCGCACGGATAAGACCATCGAGTTCTTCGGGGGGGATCTGAGCAGGGAGATAGGTTCGTACGATTTCGAGTTC
>JBLMXV010000186.1:0-4776 GCA_050257935.1 Chloroflexota bacterium | reverse complement strand
TCAGCGTTCAAGGAGGCAACGATGAAAGGATTTGCGGTACCGCCAGCGATGCTGACGGTCCTGACGATGTCGTGCATCACCGAGGGGACCCTATGAGTACTGGATCCCTTCCCATCGATTCGACCGTCCATGTCGCTATGAACAGGGTAACGGTCCAGGACAGACGAGTGACGCGCGAAGAAATCATAAGTGCCTTACTGGAGTCGCCGCTCTTTTGGCTGACTCCGCCCACTGAGAGACTGGATCTTGTGAGATTTCTGTGCACGACGGATAACTGCTAGTCCTTGGCATCATGGGGGGCTGTCAAGCCCTCCGGCCGTTTCCACCATCCACCAGCTCATTTGAGGGTGTCAGTAAGTAACCTTCGCCCGTCATTCCCGCACCGATGCAAGGACAGCGCCGTCAGCATCAACGAGAGACTCCTGAATCTCATACATACCCTCCATATAACGAAATGGCCGAAACAGCGCCACAATCATACCCGGACCGGTCCGGCGGACTCAATGATGACTCGTGCAGAGGTAACCTTGGCGTCTGTAGGAAGTCCTTTCTCAGGATGTCATTCCCGAGGTCCTTAGTCGGGAATCCAGCCGTTTCAGGGAAGCGTACCATCTCCGTCTCTGAATACCCGCCTTCGCGGTATGACGACTTTGTTCGCAAGCCTCAATCTTGACGTTGAATCGCATCTCGTCGCATCCAGAAGGGGTTCGGAGGCGCTCCTGACTTGCCCCGCAATACAGCTGCACGGGCAACGCGGCCGCGGGTTGACCGCCATCTGCTGAGCAAATCGGAAATGTGCTAGAATGAAAAACCGGCACGGCACGTCCCTCTCATGAGCAACGTACCCGGAAAGGCCTATGATCAGAATACTGGTCGCTGAAGACGACAGAAACCTCAGAAGAGTGCTCATCACCGAGCTTTCGTCCGAGGGGTTCCATGTGCGGGATACCGACAACGGAAACGATGCCCTCAGGATGCTGCGCGAGGATGAATATGACGTGCTCCTCCTCGACCTGAACCTCCCCGAACTTCACGGCATGCAGGCACTGAGGAAGATGAAGGAAGAAGAGGTCCCGACAGAGGTGATCATCCTTACCGGCAATGCCTCGGTGGCGTCTGCGGTCGAGGCGATGAAGCTCGGGGCCTACGACTATCTCACCAAACCCTTCAAGACCGAAGAACTCGTCACGGTCATCCATAAGGCTTCTGAGAAGAAATCCATCGTCATGGAAAACCTACGCCTCAAGGCCCAGGTCAGGAGGCACCTCGAGTTCGAGCGCATCATCACCGGCAGCCCCCTCATGCTCGACCTCCTCGAGACGGTGAAGAAGATCGCGCCCTCGGACATCCCCGTCATCATATGCGGAGAGAGCGGCGTGGGGAAGGAACTCGTCGCGATGGCCATCCACGCCGCGTCGCACAGGGCGGACCGGCCGTTTGTGCCGATAAACTGCGGCGCCATACCGGAGGACACCCTCGCAAGCGAACTCTTCGGCCACGAGAAAGGCGCCTTCACCGGCGCATATGCCCAGAAGATGGGCCTCATCGAGGTGGCACACAGCGGGACTCTCTTCCTCGACGAAATCGGCGAGATGTCCCATCAGCTCCAGGCGAAACTCCTGAGAGTCCTCGAGACCGGCAAGTTCTTCAGGGTCGGCGGTATCCGCGAAATCGAAGTTGACGTGCGCTTCGTCTCCGCAACGAACAGGGATATCACCACTGAGGTTCAGAAGGGGACATTCCGGGAAGACCTCTATTTCCGGATAAGCGCCATGAGCATCATAGTCCCGCCCCTCAGGGACCGGAAGGAAGACATCCCGCTCATCGTCGAGCACGTCATCGGAAAGAACCCTCACCTCAGGCACAGAAAATTCAGCAAGGAAGCGATCCGGGCGCTCTGCAACTACTCGTGGCCCGGCAATGTGAGGGAACTCCAGAACGTCATTCAGCGCGTCCTCCTTCTGTCGACGCACGACACCGTAGAGCCCGATGATCTCCCCGCTGACCTCGTGATGGGCCGGAAAGTCCACGGGAAGCGACTCGAAGATATCGAAAAAGAGCACATCCTCAGGGTTCTCAAAGAGTCGGGAGGACACAGGGGAAAGGCGGCGGAGATGCTCGGCATCGACCCAAAGACCCTTTACAGGAAACTACTCGCCTATGGAATAGCTGAATGACCATTAGCAGGAAGCTCACCGTCTGGGTGATATCGGTCGCTGTAGTCCTCGGGATCGTTTCGGCGGCAGCGTACTACATCTACGAACTGCGCGCCGTCGAGGAACAGATGGAAGGTCTCGGCTCCACCATCGGTCCCATTGTAGAGGAGAGTCTCGATCACTACATGATGACCAAGGATTTCGCCCCCCTGGAACGCACCCTCGACAACTTCGCCCAGATCAAGCCGATTACCTCAATCCGGCTAGTCAACAGCCAAGGAGTCATCAAGGCTTCTAATGATAAAAGCGCCATCGGCTCGCGCGTGGAGCGCACCGACCCAAGATGTCAGGGATGCCACGAACAGGGGTTGCTGAGCCTCGTGAACGAAAAGACGGGTACACTCACCTGGGCACAGCCGGTCACCAACAAGCTTCAGTGCCACGGATGCCACCTCCCTCAGGCAGCGCACAACGGGGTGATCCTTATCGACTTTTCTATGGGCGAGTCCGAACGATATGTGCGGCAGCACCTCCTTCGCGGAACTCTCATCTTCCTCCTCGCCCTCATGAGCGTGACCGTCCTTCTGGTGTTCCTGTCCAAGTCGCTGGTCATCAACAGGCTCGAAAAGGTGATCGACAAGGTCCGCCGCTTCAAGGAGGGAGACTACGTGGTGCGGGCACCTGTTGAGGGCAGGGACGAGATCACAAACCTCGAGGAAGGCTTCAACGAGATGGCGGAAGCGATCACGCGCAGGGACAGGCAGCAGGCGTTCCTCCTCGACCGGATATCCCAGTCCCAGCGGGAGTGGGAAGAGACGTTCAACAGCATCACGGACCTTATCACCCTTCAGGACAGGGAATTCAGGATCAAGCGGGCTAACAGGGCCTTTTTCGACTATTTCGGCCTCTCTCCGGACGACCTCCGCGACATGCACTGTTACGAGGTGTTGCACGGCGACCGCCCCTCCCCGGCCTGCCCCGATTCGGCGAGCCTAACGACATGCCAGCCGATGTTTGCAGAGATCATGGACTCCCGGACGAACCGCATATTTCAGATCTCCACGTTCCCGCTCTGCGACGGACAGGGAGACATAACGGGGACGATCCATGTCGCTAGGGACGTCACCGAGGAGAAGGAGCGCGACATGCGCCTCACTGTCAGCGAGCGGCTCGCGACCCTCGGACAGATGGCTTCCGGCCTCGCCCATGAACTGAACAACCCCCTCGCCTCCATCTCTGCGTGCGCCGAGGGACTCTTGAAAAGGATCGGCAAAGGCCAGAGCGATCCGGCGCTCTTCGAGGAATATCTCAAGATCATCGAGGAGGAGTCCTCACGGTGCAGGGGCATCACGAACAGCATGCTCTCTTTCGTGAGGAAAGGCACGTACGACAAGAAGGAGATAGACCTGCAAGAGATGCTCGACAACACTCTTACGATCATCGGTCTCCAAGGCAGACTGAAGAACGTAAAGGTGGCGCGAAGCTTCAACGGGCCTGAGCAGCATGTCACAGGGAGCGAGGGTGAGTTGAGACAGGTTTTTCTCACTCTGATCACAAATGCGATCGATGCCATGGATGACATAGGAACGCTCACTATTGGTACTGATATCAGAGAGGGAAAAGCTGCCGTGACCGTCGGGGACACGGGCCACGGCATTGCCGAGGAACACGTCAGCAGTATCTTCGACACCTTCTTCACCACCAAGGCGGACAAGGGCGGCGTCGGCCTCGGCCTCTCCATAGCCAGAAAGATCGTCGAAAGCCACGGCGGCACCATCGAGGTGACGTCCGAGGTCGGTGTCGGCTCGACCTTTACGATAATCCTGCCTGCATGAGTCTCGCTCCCGGAAGGCCATTGCCTGCTCAAGTCCTTTCCAAAGGCGGTAAGATACCCAGAACTTATCTCAAAATCCCATCTCTCTTCATGCTCATCTCTCTTTGTCATTCCCGCGCAGCCTGTCCCCGCAGCTGGTAGGCAGGGAGCGGGAATCCAGGTTTTCCAGACCATTCTGGATGCCCGCTTCCGCGGGCATGACGCGTTTCTCAGAGCAAACCGCTTTTGTGGTCCCTCGCGACCGAATGCGGGCATCCCTGCAAGACGCCATGTCGTTCCCCAACTTGACAGGGGAATCCAAACATCAGATCCTCTGAACCTATATTTGACTTCTTAGAAGCCTCCCTTTCACCTCGGCTTACGAAAGATCTTCACCCACATTTTCCGGTAATCACCTAATCACCCAAAATGCGTCCTGGATCGCCCGGTCGAGTCGGCAACGGCAGAATTCTATTCTGGCGCAGAGAAATGGGATGATGACGCCAAGCCCCGTCGTCGAATCGGGCAGGCTGCCCGACAGATAGCGCAAACTGCACTATCATGCGGCAGCTTCATCGCTAATAATCCTATTCTTTCAATGGGCTTGTAAAGCGGCACGGGTTATGCTCGTGTGTGATCAATTGTGAAGAATTGTGAATCAACCGGGATTTTGCCGTTTTATATACTGTTCAAACATCCGCCGCGCAAACGACGGAGAGGAGGTGAACGAGGGAAAAGAGGGAGAAACGTTTGAGGTGAGAGGAAGAGGCTGTTTCAGTCTCGGGTTCAAAAGAAAAAGAATGGGCT
>JBLMXV010000185.1:0-34361 GCA_050257935.1 Chloroflexota bacterium | reverse complement strand
CCCTTCTAATGGCGCACTATCGCGAACGTCACAGATGAGCCGGGCGACTCCAACGGGTCCTCGACGAACGGAAGCCCCTGGAGAATCAGGAACGTGAACGTTCCCCCTTTCACGTCGATGTCAGTCAACGGTGCTGTGTGCAGGTATCCGTCGGAGTCAGCATAATATGCGACAGGAGAGGCGACGGAATCCTTCAGAGGTGCGATCACTTTGATCGGCATGTCGATCTGTCTCACGCCTTTGACGTGCAGGACGATTGACGTGCCGGAGTAGGTTCCGGCGACGGGAACGGGCGCCCCGTCATTGAATCCAAGGGAGACCAGCGTGTCACCCGGCAGCGCCCCAGCCGGGAAGTCAACCCAGACTGCGTCGACCGGAGAGCCGACTTCCCCCCCCACAATTACCCCTCCGGAATGACCGATCACTTCTGTCGTCACGATCGTGTCGTTGCCAGAGGCATACATTGCCGGGGCGAAGATCTCCAGGCCTACCCGCAGCGGTTGGGGATATAACTTTCCGCCGACTTTCACCTGGACGATTCCTTTTCGCGTGCCGAGCATGGCGCCAGGCGGCGCAGTGAAGTGCAACATTATCCTATAGGGGGTGTTTGACGCCACGGCGTCGAAGTGATCGGGACTTACGTGCAGGTATGGTTGCAACGCTGGCACTACCTTCAGGTCAACATCGGTCAGTGCGGTGCTGCTCATAAGCGTCACTGCCACCTCTTCTGACCCGTCGGTCGGCACGGCTGGTGCAATGCTGTCCGGGAACCATGCTATCGGCATCGCTGCCGCATTGCCATTGTCCGCGTGTGATAACACGCCTAGCAACAAAGCGAGGACCATCACAGATGCGAAGACGGTCTTTCTTATGCGAGACAGTTTCATAGTTCCTCCATTTCTCTGATCAATGCCTTGTTTGCCGTAGCACACATGACGCAGGAAGGTCGCCGCCTTGGGGACGTCGCCGCATGAGAGACCCGCGTAGGCGCAGTAAGTCTCTGTATAATGTTCGTTGCCAGTGATGATGCCGACCGTTCCCCGGCATCGCATCATCCCTGTGCGCACGCCAAGCCATTCAGGGAACTTCCCTCGTAATCCGGTAAGTAGGCCATGTTGTTCACCGCTCAGTACTCTACTAAATTTTCGCCTGGAACAACTCCGATTTGGTCGTCGTAGTTGAACCAGGAGCCCAGACCTGAGGCACTGTTGGTTGGCACTTCGAGGCTGACGTTGCTGCCACTCAAAGTGAGCCTACCGCTGACCGCGATGCTGAAGGCCGTTGATTCCTGCTTGATTCTGCCGCCGCCTAGAATCAAGAGATCATTGAGCAACAGATCCTGGTCGTTCGGCGGTCTGAACTCCGTTGTTTTGGCGTTCTGATAGGCTGAATCTGGATTGGCAATCATCAGGCTCGGAAACGACTCATTCGCCATTTTGAAGATGACCGTTCCTGGGCCGCTTTGCCCATAGCTAAGGCTCTTGCCTCCTGAAGCCTTGAGAGTGCTTTCGCAAATTCCAAAACCGCTCAGTGAGGTGTAATGCACGGCGACCCGACCACCACCGCCAGCACCGCCTCCTTTGTGATCGACGTTTCCACCCATCGCCTCGACCACTGGAGAACCGCCGGAAGAAGCAAGCTGATTTGCGTTGATCAGGACTGAACCACCTGCGCCGCCTGATGACGCACCTGCACCGTTGGCGCGGATCGCGCCGTTTAGCGTCAGGGTGTTATCCACATCCAGCCTGATCACGCCGCCGCCGTTTCCGCCCTGACTTGTAGGATCACTGCTGTTAGCAGATCCACCGGCACCGAAGCTCGTGGGTTGAAACAGGTTGCCGTAAAGATCACCGCCCATTACCGGTTGAGTCTGCACGGTGAACCCGCCGTGCGACCCTCCCAAGACCGCTGTCGCGCTGATCGGAGTGGTACTGAACACGACTCCAGGGGCAGTGACTCCCAAGGCACTAGAATTGCCGGGCTGATTGCCTCCCAGATAACCCATACCCGAAGCATCAATCGATCCTCCCTCAGCAATGAGAGCGTTGCCTGTCACATGCAAATTGATCGGGATACAGCCCTGGTTAGTGCATGGGCGGCTTGGGGAAATGCGCCCGCCCTTGTCAATGAGCAAACTGTCCAACGTAAAGAGAGCAGGAACATCGATAATCACCTGCTCAAAGGGTGCAATTGTCCAAGCGCGATTGTTGAACTGATCAAAGCTGGCTGCGCCAATCGTCACGGTTGATAAAGCGCCAGCATCATATTCAATCATGTTGGTTCGCTCGATGATACCCAAATAATTTGCAGCAGAAAACCAATCGCGCGATTGGCCGGAAAACGAACTTGACCAATGACCAAAACTCAGGGCAGCGGGGTTGCCGTCATCAGGGATCATCAAGACGCTTTGCGTACCGTCGGCTGCAATGGAAAGAGAATCCTGGATTGTAATCATGAAGTTTGATGTTTCCTGCTTCACCCGTGCGGCTCCCGACAGACTCATGTTCTTTAGCGTAAGGACTGTGCCCTCAGCAATTCTGAACTCTGTTGATCGATACATATTGCCCCGTCCGTTATTGTCAAACAGGAGAGAGCCTGGCTGAGCGCCCTCTTTGATGAATACCGTGCCTGGGCCGCCATCACCGTATGGGCTTCCAAATCCTCCAAACGCCTGCAGGGTAGAAGAATTGTATGGAATCACGCCTTGCGGACTGACGACATAAAGAGCTACACGGCCACCGCCCGAGGCACTCCAGCGGTTAGATGCACCATTGGCTTGTATAACAGGATGTCCGGCTTCGGTTTTGCTGAGACTGGCCGTTTCGATCCAGATAGAGCCGCCTGCACCTGATGAGCCTGTTGCTGCCGTTCCATTCGCTTTAATGGCGCCATCCAAAATGAGGTTGCCCAATACCTTTAGATGCACCACGCCTCCACCGTTGCCGCCGAGATAGGCACCTCTACTGGTGCTGCCGCCTGCTCCGGGAAGGATGGGTTGTCTAAAGTCACCGTAAATGTCGTTGACACTAGGATAAGTCGCGGCAAACCCGCCATGGCTGCCGCTCATGTAGATGGTGTAAAACGGAGCGACGTGGGGGACGTTGCCCTTGGTGCGTCCGTATAACCCCGTGTTGCCAAGCTGGTTTCCACCAAGATAACCTAACCCTGAGACATCAATAGCGGCTTGAGGGGAGATGTAGACGTCTGAGGTAGCCAACAAATCCACTTTAGGGCAAAAGCTGGGAAGACATTGACCTTGAACGATATGACCGGTGCCTTGGATCTCCAGGGAAAGGATTGAAATACTTAGATTTGAGTTGACGGTCACCACCACACCGTCTTCGATGACCCAATTGGTAAGTACCTGAGCCAAGGGACTGTCATTAGTGATAGTTGTATTTGCCGCAAATCGAGTGACCGGCCCCGAAACTGTCAGAAAATCTGCATTTGCAAGACCAGGCAAACAAACTGTTCCTAAAAGAAGGAAGCTGCCGATGAGACGATAACATACCCTCCAAGATAACAACGGAACCATGGGAGATTCCTCCTGTGTGCCTCCTCCACCTGTGAGCAACCGCACCACGGAACCCAATGAATGCCAGTGAGAGTTCCGTGTCCCTGTCAGGAAACTCGACGGCTGCATAGCCCTTCGCCCCGGAGGCTGTTCGTGCAACCCCAGGGGTTGCCGTATAACACACAATGAAAAGGCCGAACCGACCGAGGTTGTTCCCCCGGCCGGTTCAGCCTTTTCTCTTCGTTCGCGCGACACGATCCTGGTCTTGAGCAGTTACCCTTCGGGGGAGATGCGTCAGACCCCCAGAATCTGGAAGCGCTTTGAGGGAAGCAAGCTTTGACGGGGACTGAGACGGATTCTGCTGATTCGCTCAGACTATGGCAGGGCATGCCACAGATAGAAACGAAGCTTCGGGTCGTTCTGTTCTTCCGACGACCCGAAGGGTCATGCTGGATGAGGGGGTTATCGCGCGTGAGGGGCTTACTCGTCGAAGCTCCGTTATTGGAGCTTGTGTCGGGCAGACGAGCACGATCATTGCCCTCCGACAGGCACGGCACATCTCGCAAATGAGTGTCCGCGCACAACCGTCTCAATTCCCCTCCCCAGAGGTGTTGGATGTGTCGAGTCACCACAGGAGCCCACGTGAGGACCCGACAACTGACAAGAACCGCCTCCATTGCGGCTCTGCAGCCCCGTACGACGTCGTGAACAGTGCCGCATCATATCATGCGGAAGAATGAAAATCAAGCACTGAGATCACATGGGGACCATCCATTACAGACTGTGGACATGAGTTTGGCGCCGTGTACCTCGGCTGGTATCGATGATGCGTGAAAGCGCCGAATAAGGTCCCCTCGCACTCCGCGTCCCTAACATGATAATGGAACCTGACGAACTGAGCCAGACGGGATAGATCGCCATGATTTCAGTGAGTGAAACCCCTTCAGCCGGCGTCAAGCCTCTGATAGCCACGCCTGAACGGCCACCCTGTCATAAATCTTTGCTGCCAAGACTTACTGCTCTTGAAAACACGGCTTTCTCGTGATAGATATTAGGATAGGCGGCAGAAAGAACGAAACGAAGGAGGACAACATGGGAACCTGTAGAACGGCACGGGACATCATGCATCCAAGGGTGAGCCTGCATGCAAAGGACACCGGTGAAGATATCGCCAAGAAGCTCATGTCTCCCTACCCTGCTTTACCCGTGGTAAACGACAGAACGGAGGTGGTGGGGATCGTATCGGAGTACGACGTCCTGAGCGCCCTGGCCGAAGGCAGAACCGTCCATGAATTCAGCGCCCAAAGCATAATGAGTTGTGGCCATGCCGGCCACACGGATGAACCGTGTAAGACCCCGCTTACCGTAACTCCCGTCACTTCGATCCAGAAGATAGTGGACACATTCGTGAAGCAGAACGTGACTCTGCTCCCCGTTGTTGACAAGGGGAAGCTTGTGGGGATAATCAGCAGGACAAACGTAATCAACTCGCTGGCGGAGAAAGGCTTCTGGCCCGGGAGTGAGATGAAGAAGAGAACTCCGAAATGACGAGACGTCGTACGGCACGTGCAACGCACCGCATAGTGTTGCGATAAGGGTGCCCATATCAGGGCCCGTCGGGGAATTAGGGGAATTAGGGGAATTAACGGTAATGCCGGTGCCCATGTCCCCTCAAAGGCAGGAAGGGGTAAGCTCATCCCCTTTCGTCGTCGCCACTACAATGGATAAGCTCAAGCGGTCGGCGCCCCAGTTCGTCCGTGCGATAGGAGTGACCGACGTGCGACGTCATGCGCTATGAGAAGCGGATCATCATGCATATAACCCGCAGATTGACAGAGAAAGAGGTCGGCGTCTCATTCGAATTTTTCCCTCCGAAGACGCCCGATGCGAAGGGACCCTTCATCGACGTCGTCACTCGACTCCGGCAGTTTGATCCCCTCTACGTTTCTGTCACATATGGGGCGGGTGGAACGACACGTGAGAGGACGCGCGAGACCATCGGGTGGATACAAGAGGAGAGCGATCTCACCGTGATGGCCCACCTCACAGGCATTGGCTCAACGCGGAAAGAAATCGAGGATATCCTTATCGATTACAAAACTCGAGGCATTGACAATGTCCTCGTTCTGAGAGGTGACCCACCGAGGAACGTTCCCGGGTTCGATCTCGCGAGAGGCGCTTTTGCCTATGCGGAAGACCTCGTGAGGTTAGTCAAGAAACACGGGGATTTCTGCATTTCAGTCGCAGTCTACCCCGAAGGCCATCAGGAATCCCCGAATCTCGAAAAGGACATCGAATACACAAAGCGGAAGATCGACGCCGGGGCCGACTTTGCGATCACCCAGATGTTCTTCGATAACCGCTATTTCTACGACTTCGTGGAGAGGGCAGAGCGGGCCGACATTACGATACCGATCTTGCCGGGAATCATGCCTATCACCGACTGCAGAAGAATCGTCGAATTTGCCACCTTTTGCAGTGCAACGATCCCGCGGGATCTTCTAATAAAGATGGAACACATCCAGGACGACACCCAAGAATCGTTCAAGCTCGGCGTCGACCATGCGGTGCGGCAGTGTGAAGACCTGATGGGCAACGGGGTCCGATACCTCCACTTCTATACCCTCAACAAAGCTGAGGCGGTGAGCGACATCATCGGTGCACTCCCGCTGCTGAAACTCAGAGAGTGAAGCCATCGAAAGGGCGACTTGAGGTTTGGAGGAGTATCCATCGAGGGGCTGCCGTGCAGAGTGACCACGGGGATCTCGTTTCTTCGGAGGTTCTTGGCGCCCTCTTCTTCGAGTTGGAGGGAAACTAGCTAAGGCTTCGGTAGTAACTCATTTCGCGAAATGGTATGAATAGCCCTGCCTGAAGGGGTCACAATCTCAGGCATGGGCCGGGCGAAAAATACACGTGACAGGAGGTATGCATGGCAACCTACATCATCACAAGCCGGTTCTCGCCGGAGGCATTCAGAGATCCTAAAGACTTCAAACAGCTCGCCGCCGCAGTATCGTCAAGAATCAAGACCGAGTGCCCCGGGGTCACTTGGAAGTCCAGTTTTGCCACCATGGGACGCTTTGACGTCATCGACATCGTCGAGTCTGACGATCCGAAGCAAGTCGCGCGGGCAGCTATGATTATCCATGCCTATGGCCATTCGACGACCGAAACACTCATGGCGACGCCGTGGGACGAATTTCTGCAGACACTTTAACCGGGGAATCCTGCACGTACTCACAGCCGCGATGATCGGAAATGTCAGGCGTCGGTGCCAAAACAGGAGGACCGGCAGCCGGGAAAGAAGGTCGGGGAGCTATAGTATGCTCATTGGGACAGTCCCGCAAGAATGAGGTCGACCATGGTCACCGCTGAAGAGATAAGGTCAGCAGCCGAGCGAATCAGGCCGCACGTCCACAGGACCCCGATCCTCTTTTCGCGATCCCTGAGCGCCATGACCGGATGCGAGGTGTACCTCAAGGCTGAGAACCTCCAGAAGACTGGTTCTTTCAAGGTGAGGGGAGCATTCAACAAGCTCTCCCGTCTCGGCGCAGACAGGGTAATCGCCGCATCGATGGGCAACCATGCGCAGGCTATCGCATATGCCGCTTGGATTTTGGGGATCAAGGCAAGGATCGTGATGCCCGTGACCGCCCCTCTCATCAAGGAGGAGGCCACGAGGGGCTATGGCGCAGAGGTGGTCCTTCATGGCGACACTTTTTCGGCGGCCCTCTCATATGCGCGTTCCGAACGCAACTATACCTTCATCCACGCATTTGACGACCCGGACATCGTCGCAGGACAGGGAACGATAGCCCTTGAAGTCTTCGAGGATCTGCCCGACGCAGACGACATCCTCGTTCCGGTGGGGGGCGGTGGTCTTATCGGCGGTATTGCAGTGGCTGCATCGTCCGTCTCGCCAAAGATCCGCGTGACCGGAGTCCAGGCTGAGGCGGCCATCTCGGCTGTAAGGTCTCTCAAGGACGGACGCATCGTCGCGCATGATCCTGGCCCCACCATCGCTGACGGAATCGCGGTGGGCAAGGTGGGAGACATCCCTTTCGAGATCATGAGAAGACATGTAACCGATATCCTCTCGGTTGGAGACGAGGATATCGCGGTAGCCATACTCCTCTTCCTGGAACGCAAGAAACTGGTGGTGGAAGGTGCAGGTGCCGTGCCTCTTGCGGCACTGCTGCGCTGGGGACAACGGTTCTCAGGCAGGCGTGTGGTACTTGTTCTCAGCGGCGGAAATATTGATTTCACCCTTATCGACCACATCGTGCACAAGGGCCTTGTCGGCACCGGAAGGGCAGGTGTGTTCGAGGTCACGCTCGATGATGTTCCGGGAAGCCTCCACGCTCTCACCGGCGTGATCACCCGCCACAGGGGCAATATCCTGCACGTGTTTCACGACAGGTTCCCTCTGGACATTCCTGTGGGGAAAGCGCGGGTGGTAGTCGCAGTCGAGACAAGGGGAAAAGAGTATTTCGACGCGATTCTCTCCGAGCTAAGCGCAAGGGGGATGGAAGTGCGGCGCAGGTGAACCACGCATGGGTACCAGTGGAGCCCTGCTTGCTTCACCGCTGGCTGAATGGTAACATTCCGCAGACCGCAGGTGTTCACATTACAGTTGCATTACGCGACAGGAGGTCCCATATGAAGAGTCTGCTCGTCATAAGCTGTATCACCGCAGCCTTGGTTGCGGGTGTCACGGATGCAGGCGTGTTGGATGTTATGAAAGGCCTGCAGATGCCCTCGGGAGGGGCACCGGACGACGCCACGACAGCATCGGGACTCAAGGAAGCACTCTCGATCGGCACGCAGAATGCCGTCAATGTTGTTTCCAAGACGGATGGCTACTTCGGCAATCAGATGATTAAGATCCTGATGCCCGGAAAGCTCCAGACCGTCGCGAATGTCCTCGGGAAACTCGGTTATCAGACACAGGTTGATGATTTCATTCTCAGCATGAACCGCGCCGCAGAGAAAGCGGCACCACAGGCAACGACTTTCTTCGTCGACGCCATCAAGGAGATGACCTTCGATGACGCGAGAAAGATTCTCCAGGGCGGCGACACTTCCGCAACGCAATACTTCAAGTCAAAGACCTTCGGGAAGCTGTACGATGCCTTCAAGCCCACCGTATCACAGAGCATGGACAACGTGGGTGTGACCCGCGATTATAAGGAGATGGTCGGTACGTACACCTCCTCCGTGCCCTTTGCAAGAGAGGAATCTCTGGATCTTGATCACTATGTCACCACCAAAGCTTTGGACGGCCTGTTCTACATGCTCGGCCAGGAAGAGAAAAAGATCCGCACCGACCCGGCGGCGCGGGTGACGGACCTGCTGAAGACGGTCTTCGGCAAGTAATCTCTTTTCATGTCCTTCAAAAGACGTCACACTTTGGGATCAAAAGGAGGGACTATGGTGAAAGATTTCAAGGAATTTATCATGCGGGGCAACGTCGTTGACATGGCCGTCGGCATCATCATCGGCGCCGCCTTCGGCGCCATCGTAAAATCTCTTGTAGACGACGTACTTATGCCGCCCATCGGGCTTCTCCTAGGCAACATCGATTTCAGCAACATCTTCCTCGTGCTAAAGGGAGGGACCGTGCCTGGCCCGTACGCTTCCCTCGCCGACGCGAAGAAGGCTGCGGCAGTCACCCTGAACATCGGGGTGTTCGTAAACGCCGTTGTCAGCTTTCTGATCGTGGCTTTCGCCGTGTTCGTACTTGTCATCAACGTAAACAAGATGAAGAGGGCTGAGGAAGCGACGCCCGCACCCGCACCGGAGACCAAGGAGTGTCCCTTCTGCCTGTCGGCTATTGCTCTGAAGGCGACACGGTGCCCCCACTGTACTTCTGAACTCAAATAGAGTCTGTCCATAAGCGGCAGCTTACGTAATCTGTCATCCTGCGACTTGATCCTCCTGATCAAGTCGCAGGCGGCAATTCATGCCTTCCAGAGACTTGTGGATTCCGGTCGAGCCGGTCAGTTCCAAAAGACATCTTCACGGACGGACTCCTAAACTATGACTGTCTTGACACGGGAAAGGCGATTGCAATAAAGTAAATGGCTATGCGCACACCACTCATAGCCGCCAACTGGAAAATGAATAAAACGATCGCGGAGACGGTGTCGTTCCTCGGGGAGTTTCTGCCGCTTGTCAGTGGGGCGACCCACGTGGACATTGTTATAGCTCCGCCGTTTACGGCACTCGATCACGCTCACTCCGTCCTGCGAGACAGCCGTGTGGGCCTTGCGGCGCAGGACCTTTTTTATGAGGACAAAGGTGCGTACACCGGGGAGATATCTCCACCCATGCTCCTCGACTCAGGCTGCAGCTATGTCATCGTCGGTCACTCCGAGAGACGACAATACTTCGCTGAAAACGACCAACTCCTCAACAGAAAGACGAAGGCCGCCCGGAAGCACGGCCTGTCGGTCATTTTCTGCGTCGGAGAGTCTCTTGAAGAGAGGGAGGCCGGGAAGACACTCGACATAATAAGGCGCGAAATAGAAGAAGGTCTGCGGGACATACCCATGGAGGGGATTTCGATAGCCTACGAGCCGATTTGGGCTATAGGGACCGGAAGGACGGCGACCCCCGAGCAGGCACAGGAAGTACACGCGTACATCCGCCTTACCCTATCGCGAATTTATGGCGAGATAGCAGACGAGACCCGTATCCTGTACGGAGGGAGCGTGACACCCGAGAACGTAGACGCCCTGATGGCCTGTGCGGACGTGGACGGTGCACTTGTCGGCGGCGCGAGCCTCAAGGCGGACAGTTTTGCCCGCATTGTCAACTTCAAGAGATAAGGCGTTCTTTAACTCCACATGTTCGTTGGATACGTGAAGCCGAGGAGGACATCTTGACTGTATTGCTGGTCATTCTGCATGTGCTGGTTTGTCTCTTTCTCATTTTCGTCGTCCTGTTGCAGCGTGGCAAAGGCGCTGAGATGGGAGCGGCGTTCGGCGGGTCGAGCCAGACGCTCTTCGGCAGCAGGGGTGCCTCCACCTTCCTCAGCAAGCTCACAACAGTGAGCGCCGTGCTTTTCATGATCACTTCCCTCTCCCTGACCATGGTCACGACGAAGACCACCTCTGTGATACGCGACGTTGCCCCTGACGAGCAGAGAAAGGCGGTCCCCCAGGGCTCTCAACCGCTGACAACTCAGCCCCCACAGCAAGCCCCGTTACAGACGCCACAGCAGACAGCACCGCAGCAGGCCCCGGCGCAGACGCCACAGCAAACGCCGGCGCAGGCACCAGTAAAGCCGCCTCAGAAGTAATCCGGCGGCGTCAATGTGTTTCAGTGACTAAGGACGGGGAAAGAGCGCGTATAGCCTTCCTTCTTCTCGTCCTCGCACTTTTCGCCAGCGTCTGCGGCTCCGGTTGTGCCAGGGAGCCCGATGTCAAATATCCCGACACGATAACCGTCGGCTCCCTGGCCGACGCAAAGCGCCTCCTTCCCTTCCTTGCCTCTGACAGTGCCTCCGGTCAGATCAGCGGGTACCTCTTCAACGGCCTGACCAAGTACAACGAGAACATAGAGATCGTAGGTGACCTCGCAGAGTCCTGGGATGTGAGTCCTGACGGCCTCCGTATAACATTCCACCTGAGGAAGGGGGTCAAGTGGCATGACGGGGTCGAATTCACTTCTGATGATGTGCTTTTCACCTACCTCTCGGTGACGAATCCCAACGTGCCGACGCCGTACAGCAGCATCTACGGACCCGTGGAGAGGGTGGAAACCCCGGACCGGTACTCGGTGCGCGTGATCTACAAGGAACCTTACGCTCCGACCCTCGAATCGTGGAGCATGGGCATCATACCGAAGCATGCCCTTGAAGGGAAAGACCTCGCATCCCCGGAAGTGAATCGCTCGCCCGTGGGGACCGGACCATACACCTTGGAGGAATGGGTTACGGGACAGAAGATCGTCTTGAAGGCTTTCAACGACTACTTCGAGGGGAGGCCCGGAATCGATCGGTTCATAGCAAGGATAATCCCCGACACTGCGACCATGTTTCTCGAGCTTAAGTTCGGGGGAATCGACTATATGGGCCTCACGCCGCCTCAGTTCAAGCTCCAGGCCCAGACGGAATTTTTCACACGGTACTTCCAGAAGTTCCGCTATCCATCGTTCGGCTACACCTATCTCGGCTACAACCTCCTCAACCCCCTTTTCTCAAACAAACAGGTGCGCCGGGCGATCGCCCACGCGATAAACAAGGACGAGATCATCGCCGGTGTTCTTCTCGGCTACGGCACTCCCTGCACCGGCCCCTTTCCCCCCGAGTCCTGGGCTTACAACCCCGAGGTAACGGACCTTGCGTACGACCCTCCGAAGGCCCTGGCCATGCTCTCGGAAATGGGATGGAAGATGAACGACAAGGGCATCCTCGAGAAGAACGGGAAGCCGCTGTCCTTTACCGTCCTCGTAAACCAGGGCAATGAGGCGAGGCTCAAGACTGCTCAGATACTAAAGGAGCAGTTCAAGAAGGTGGGCATCGAGATGCAGATCAAGGTTCTTGAGTGGCAGGCGATGCTCCACGACTTCATCGACAAGAAGAGATTCGAGGCGATCATAATGGGATGGGGACTCTCAAGAGACCCCGATGTCTATGACATATGGCATTCCTCCAAGACAAAGGAGGGGGAGTTCAACTTCGTCTCTTACAGCAACGAGGAGGTGGACCGTCTCCTCCTCGAGGGCAGAAGCACCTTTGACATCGATAAGAGGACAAAGATCTACCATAGGATCCACGAGATACTTGCGGATGACCAGCCCTATGCCTTCCTGTATGTTCCTGACGCGCTGCCGGTGCTTAGCAAGCGATTCAAGGGTGTCAAGAAGGCTCCGATAGGGATCTGGTACGACTTCATCCACTGGCACGTCCCCAAGGACAGGGCTGAATGGTATGACTGACATTGCCTCGCGTGGCGGACAACACCTAGACTTTACCCTACGTGTTTCTTGCACCTACCGCCGTGGAAGAGTGAATGAGAACGTGGCTCCACTGCCCGGGCTGCCTTCACCCCAGACTTCACCGCCGTGCCGATTCACTATTCTCTTCACAATAGCGAGACCGACGCCGGTTCCCTGGAACTCCGCCTCACTGTGCAGGCGATGGAAGACGCGAAACAACTTGCCCGCACCGTTCATGTCAAAACCCGCCCCATTGTCCTTAACGTAAAACAGCGTACTGTCTCCCCGGTCACTGCAGCCGATATCTATGACCCCGTCGGCCCTGCCGCGGGTAAACTTGATCGCATTGGACAGAAGGTTGTAAAAAACCTGATGGATCATGAGGCGATCGCCGCGTGAGGGGCTCAGCCCTTTCACGTTGATATGGAGATTCTCGGGAGTCACGGGGGCAAGTCCCCTGATGACAGAAGTCACAATTTCGTTCATGTCGAGATCGTCATACCTCAGCGGCTGCCTCGATGAACGGGAGAGCTCCAGCAGTTCGGTCACGAGTTGCGACATCCTGTCGGCGGTCTCCTTGATCACCGCAACCGTTTCCGCTGCCCTCGCGTCAAGAGGGCGTGCGAGATCCTCGAGCAGCCTCCGCGAGAACCCGCTGATGACAATTAGAGGCGTTCGGAGGTCGTGGGAGACCGCAGCGTTGAACTCTTCCATTTCCTCGTTGAGCTGCTTGAGTTGACTCACCGATTCCTCGAGCCGCAAGTTCAACACCCTCTCACGGTTGTATGCCATCCTCAGAGCAGCGACGGAATAAGCAATCGCACAGAAGATGCCGAACTTCACCGCGAGATTCCACAGGGGCACGGCGAAGTGAGGATAAGGACTCGGCGCAAAACCGTCTGCTATCACCCATGCCGCTGCACTCGCCACGGCAAGAGCCACCCCCCCGGCGCCGCCCCCTACCCAGGCTCCGGCGATCACCGGAACGAGGTAGAAAATCAGGAAAGAAAGGTCGGGACCCGTTACGTAGTCGACAAAGCCAAGGACGACAACCAGGACGCCGCACATGACGAGGACCAGACGTGCCGGCACTTTATCGAGAGCCCCCAGGATGTTCATACATGCAGTTCCGTCACATCCCGCGAGCCCGCACCCATGGCCATCGAAGACCGAATTCCGTCAGATTTTCCAGGTGACAGTCCAGCGGCAACCCCGAACAATTGCGCTCAGATTGCATCGCCCGTCAGGATCATCCCTTCTTCTGCGGTTCCTCCTGGTGGTCTTCTGCAAGCCCCTTCTTGAAGCTGGTGATCGCCTCGCCGACGCTCTTCCCAAGGGAGGGAAGCTTGCTCGGACCGAAGACCAGTAAGGCGATGACGAGTACGACAATGACCTCAGGCAACCCAAGACCGAACATATGTATTCCTCCATAGTTATAAAAGCAGCGTGATTTCTGCCGGGCACCACTCCTCACTCCGAGGTTGCATGACCGGAGAGCAACTACGAAGATGGTTCAGGATTGAGGAGGTGCTCTTGTGGCGAGGCCGGTCGTCCCCAGCAGAGATATTAGTGACGGAAAGACAGCCGTGATGCTTAAGGAGACGCTGCCGCAGGCAAGCACACCGGCAAAGGCGGAGACGCAAGAGGGTGAGTCATCGTTGTCCGACGGATCGCCATCATAAGCGGCGCAGATCCACACTGTCACCACCAGACACAACACAAACATTGCACACGCAGACACCCGCAGCATCCTGCGGGTTCCGGGTAACTGCCGGGAGGAAGAGGCATAACGGCTCATGTTTCTGGCCCTACTCATTATTCTATATTTTACTCCCTTTCGAAGAACTTTTCACTGAATATACGCGTCTCGCCCCGGAGGTGAATCCTCGGCATCTTCGCGGCGCACATAGGCGCCGTCGGGAAAACTTCGTGAGGTCCTACACATCTCTTGACTGTTTCCGCTTGGCCGCACTATCGTACTGTTTTGCTCCGGCGCACTCCGGGGTTCTTCACGCAGGAGAGATCTCACCGCGAAAGCGGGCGAGAAGCCCCTTCCCCGTTCGGGAAGATCCCTGAGGCGCTGAACAAAGAGCACCCGAGAAGCATATGATCAGCCGGAGAAGCGGGTCCTTCGCGTCAGCGGTGCCGGGTAATTGATGTGCCAGTGGGTGCAGGAGACAACTGAATGCCGCCGATAATAACAGTCCGCTCTCTCTCAAAAACATTCGCCACGGTGAATGCCGTGAAAAGCGTCTCATTCGAGGTTGAGCAGGGGAACATATTCGGCTTCCTCGGCCCGAACGGCGCAGGTAAAACGACAACCATAAACATCCTCTGTACGCTGATGTCTCCGACTTCGGGGCATGCATTCATAGACGGGCACGACTGCATGAAGCAGCCCGCTGAGGTGAGGAAGAAGATCGGGATAGTCTTCCAGGACAATACCCTGGACAAGGAACTCACCGCCTATGAGAATCTCCTCTTTCACGCTTACCTCTACACCATCCCGCGCCACAGAAGAAGGGCGATTATCGAAGAAGCCCTTCACTTCTTCGAGCTCTACGACAGGCGGAACGAGCAGGTGAAGAAATTTTCAGGAGGTATGAAGAGGAGGCTCGAGGTAGCGAGAGCGCTCATCCATCAGCCCAAGGTCCTCTTCCTTGACGAACCGACCCTCGGACTGGACCCGCAGAGCAGGGCGAACCTCTGGGAGTTCATCTCGGAACTTCCGCGAAAGAGCGGCGTCACCATATTCATGACGACGCACTATATGGATGAAGCGGAGATCTGTTCCAGAATCGCGATCATCGACAGGGGGGAGATCATTGCCGAAGGCTCGCCGGATGACCTCAAGAAGATGATTGGAGGGGATGTGATCTATCTCAAGACCCGCGACAACGCCGAATCGATCGACACGATTCGGACTGTGCTGCACATCGATGCAGAGGAGCAAGACGGGGAAATCTTCATCGCCGCCTTACGTGGAGACGCCTGCATCCCAACGCTCATCCATACCCTAGCCGACAAGGTGATCTCGGTGAGGCTCCAGAGGCCAACGCTCAACGACGTGTTTCTCAAACTCACGGGCAAGGCGATCCGGCCCGAAACAGTCTCGGGTAGCGCGGAAGTGAGAGAGGCGGTCCGGTCGTACCGGAGAAGGTTCAGCAGGGGGTGATAGGTATGCTGCGGGCGAATGTCAACGCGGTATACGTCGTTGTTGCAAGGGAGTTCATCAAATTCGTGAGGGAGCGGGGGCGGCTCGTATCGACCCTTGCCCGTCCGCTCCTCTGGCTCTTTCTCGTCGGAGGAGGCATGTCGCGACTCGTCACCGCCGACATGGGGATACCGTACACGCAATTTCTCTTCCCCGGAATCATCGGGATGACCATCCTCTTCAGCTCCATCTTCTCTTCCATATCGATCATATGGGACAAGGAGTTCGGCTTCATGAAGGAGATGCTCGTCGCGCCGGTTTCGCGATTCTCGATTGTCGTGGGCAAGGCGCTCAGCGGTACCGTCGTTTCCACGATCCAGGCCGGACTGATCCTTCTCCTGTTTCCCATTATCGGCCTCGCCCTTTCGCCCCTGCAGATCCTGTCCATCCTCTCCATGTCAGCCCTCCTGTCCTTCTGCCTCTCGTCCCTGGGCATACTCATCGCGAGTTTTTACGAGAGTTTTGAGAGCTTCAGCGTGATCATGAACTTCATCGTCATGCCGATGTTCTTTCTCTCCGGCGCCATGTATCCTGTGAAATTACTCCCACACCTGCTGGGCCTGGTCTCTCGTCTGAACCCGCTCACGTATGGCGTCGACGCGCTGAAGTATATGGTGTTCACCGAGAAGAAATTTCTCACACACGATTTCTCCCTCGGCCTCGACATATCGGTCATCCTCGGTTGCTCTGCGGTTTTTGTTATACTTGCGGCATACGTGTTCGAGAGGCGGAAATAGTGAACGTCGTCCAGCTCTACAAGAGACTCCCGCAGAAGCAATGCAGAGAATGCAGGCAGAAGACCTGCATGCCCTTTGCCCTCGCGCTGATACGGGGGGAAGCGGAACTCTCGGAATGCCCTCACCTCACCCGCGAGGAGCTGGCCGATCTTTCGGCGGTGCTCAAGAGATCCGACTGGAGAGAGGAACTGATCGACAAACTGCGCCACGAGATCAGGGAAATTCCCTTTCAGAAGGTCGCAGAGGGCATCGGAGGCGAACTGCGAGTAGGCTCGCTCGTGCTGAGATGCCTGGGCAGGGACTTCACCGTCTCTCCCCACGGTGAGATCACCTCCCTGGGCCATATCACCCCGTGGATGAAGATCCTGCTCCTGCACTACATCAGGACCGCCGGAGAGGGCCCCCTGTCCGGACAATGGGTGTCTTTTAGCGATCTCAAGGGGGGCATGGTGAAAATTGCCGCCCTTGAACGGGAATGCGAAACGCCGCTCAGGGAACTCTTCGAGAAGGACTATGCCCGGACGGTGGAGAGACTCACGGCGCTCGGGGCCGAACAAACGGCAGAGTTTTCGACACCCCATGCGTGGCTAATCTCCCTGCTGCCTCGCATACCGGTCGCAATTCTGTTTTGGCCGGCAGAGGAGGAGTTCAGCCCCACGGTAAAGCTGCTCTTCGACAGGAGCGCCGACAGGTTCCTCGACGTGGAGACGCTCATATTCCTCAGCGAAGGTCTCGTCAGGCACCTCGAGACGCGCCCGCACCCCTGACGGAGAAAGGCGCCGCCTGGTAAAAAAAGGCTTGACAAGTAGGACCTGTTGTGTTCATAATCTCAGGCAAATTGTGAGAGACCCAATTTTTGGCAATACTCAAGGGAAGGAGGTGAACAGGTTATGAAGAAGGTTTTGGCATTGATCCTTTCCATACTGCTGCTGGTGGCGTTCACCATGAGCGTCGGCTGCAAGAAGGCGGAGGAGAAGAAGCCCGAGGCTCCGATGGCTCCGGCCCCTGAAAAGCCGGCACCCGCTCCAGAGCAGAAGCCCGCTGAGGCCCCGGCCCCGGCTCCGGCCCCTGAAAAGCCGGCAGAGGCACCGAAGAAGTAAGCATCGTCTTTCAAGTCGCATCCATTATGCAACCGACACCAGCCGGTGTTCGGTTGCTTTTTTTTGCCTTGACCTGTCATACTTAACACAAGGTCGTGCAGGAAAGAGTGGGCCAACCCACTCTTTTATTTTGGTAAATGGCGGACGTGCAGTCTACACGGCAGAAAGTGCAGCACCTCGCGGCCCAGGTGGCTGACGACGAGGGATTCGAACTCGTCTCGGTCGAGTTTCAGCCGAGCGGGAGGCGGTCACTCGTGAGGATCGTCATCGACAAGGAGGGCGGCGTGAAGATAAGCGACTGCGAGAGGATGAGCAGAAGCCTTGAAGCGTTGCTGGACGTTGAAGACCCGATAAAGACCTCCTACACCCTCGAAGTGTCTTCCCCGGGACTCGACAGGCCGCTCGCCAACCTGAAGGACTTCCAGAAGCACGTAGGGAGGCTCGCGCGCGTGATCACGACCGAAAAGATGGACAATGCCACGTTTTTCGTCGGTCGCATCATGGACGTAGGTGAGACATGGGTACGCCTGCAACTGGAGAAAAAGGGAGAAAAGCGTGACATCTTCATCCCGTTCGACAGGATATCGAGGGCGAGGCTGGAGATAGAGTTCACGAAGGGGTAGGATGATGACGAAAGAGCTTTGTTACGTGATAGACCAGATGAGCAGGGAGAAGGGCATCCCACGAGATGCCCTCCTGCAGGTGCTGGAGTCCGCCCTTTTTTCCGCGGCACGGAAGAGGTTCGGCAACAAGACAAATGTCACGCTCAGGATCGACCCAAAGACGTGCGAGATACAGGTCTTCGAGACGAAGACGGTCGTTGAGGAGGTTTCCAACCCCGACGAAGAGATGGCATTGCACGAGGCACGTGACCAATACCCCGACAAGGGTCTCGGTGATACTATCGAGATCCCTATAGCCTTTCAGGATTTTGGCAGGATCGCCGCGCAGACTGCAAAGCAGGTGATCTTCCAGAAGGTTCGGGAGGCAGAAAGGGATATCATATACGAAGAGTACAAGGACAGGATAGGGCAGGTGGTCAGCGGCACAGTGCTCAGGAAGGAGAAAGGCAGTTACTACGTGAGTCTCGGCCGGACCGAGGCACTGCTTCCGCAACGAGAGACCCTGCCCAGCGAGACGCTGCGGAGGGGAGACACAATCAAGGCGCTGCTGCTGAAGGTGGAGACGTCACAGAAGGGACCGGTCATTGTGCTTTCCAGGACCGATCCCAACTTCGTCATCTGCCTCTTCAAGCTCGAGGTGCCCGAAATTCACGATGGGATCGTTGAGATCCGGGGCATAGCCAGGGAGCCCGGAGAGAGGACGAAGATATCCGTATCTTCACGGGACAGCTCGATAGACCCTGTCGGCGCCTGCGTCGGCATGAAAGGCACGAGGGTCCAGTCCATCGTGAGGGAACTGAGAGGCGAGAGAATAGACATAATCCCGTGGAGCGATGATCCCCGCGTTTTCATCGCCAGGGCCCTCACCCCCGCCACGGTGGACAGAGTCGGGATAAATGAAGAGGGCAAGACCGCCATGGTGATTGCCGATGACCAGCAGCTTTCCCTCGCCATCGGAAGGCGCGGCCAGAACATAAAGCTCGCGACGAAGCTTACCGGATGGGAGATCGACATCCTCAGCGAGTCCGAGTACTCAAAGATGAAGATGGAAGAGGCCGAAAGAACGCTAGAGGAGAGCCTCAAAAAAGAAATGCGCGGCGCCGAGGCGGAAGAGAAACACTAGTACATCCGCTGCCCCTTCCCTGCACGTACATCTGTTGGCGAGCCATGGAGACCGTGCTCACACTGCCCATCCAGTATGCGAGAGGCGTGGGACCACATAGAGCGGGCATCTTCTCCCGTCTGGGCATCACCACGTTCGGACACATCCTGTACCACCTCCCTTCTCGTTACGAGGACAGGCTTTCGCTGCAGAAGATCGCCCATCTCATCCCGGAGCAGTCCGCCACGGTGAGGGGAACTGTCGTCGCGTCGGCTGTAAGAACGACTCGCTCAAAGGGACGGAGGTTCACTATCCTCGAGGTGACCTTCAGCGACGGGAGTGGTTATCTCAGGGCAAAGTGGTTCAATCAGCCGTACCTCGGGAGGCTGTTCGAGCCAAGACGGGAAGTCATCCTGCACGGAACAGTCAAAGCATCGTCCGGAAGAATGGCCCGGTCTTCCTCATGCGGCGGTGCGTTCGAGATGAACAGCCCGGACTATGAGTTGACGGACGAGCACGATGCGGAAGGCGCTACCCTTCACGCGGGAAGGATCGTTCCCGTGTACAGGACCGCCGAGGGCATCAGCCAACGGCAGTTCAGATCCGCTGTGCACTCGGTGCTGGAGAAGTCGCTCCCGTTCGTTCAGGAACATCTGCCTGAACACATTATCAGCGAGTATCATCTCCCGGGGCTCGCCGAGAGCTTGCGCAGTGTCCATTTCCCTGCTGCTCCCCTAGACCTGGAGCAGTTCAACAGAGGAGTGAGCTCTTACCATCAGCGGCTTGCCTTCGACGAACTCTTCAGCATGCAGCTCGGCCTCGCTGCCCTGAAACGGGACTCTGTACGCGAGCGGGGCATCTCCCTTTCTTCACCGGGCAGACTCATGCGGGCCCTGCGCACCGCCCTTCCCTTTACGCTCACCACTGCGCAGGAACGAGTACTTGGCGAGATCCTTTCGGATATGAGATCACCGGTACCCATGAGCAGACTCTTGCAGGGTGATGTGGGATCCGGGAAGACGGTGGTCGCTCTCATGGCGATGCTCGCCTCGGTGGAGTGCGGGTATCAGTCTGCGCTCATGGCTCCCACCGAAGTCCTCGCCGAGCAACACTTCCTTACCATCCGGCATCTCGTCGAACCTCTCGGAGTCCGCGTCTGCATCATCACGGGAAGCCACCAGCAGAAGGCCCCGCTCGCGCATATACCTGCCGATGCCCAGATTGTCATCGGGACGCACGCACTGATCCAGGAAGAGATCTCTTTCGGGAAGCTGGGACTCGTCGTTATTGACGAACAGCACCGCTTCGGCGTCCTCCAGAGGGCGCGGCTCAAGAGAAAGGGTGTCAATCCCGACAGCCTCATCATGACCGCCACGCCGATACCCAGGACTCTCGCGCTCACGCTGTACGGCGACCTCGACTGCTCCGTCATCGACGAACTCCCGCCGCGCCGGAGTCCGGTGAAGACGATCATCATCGACGCTGGCCGCAAGGAGCGTGTCTATCGGTATATCGAAGAGGAGACACGGAAGGGCAGGCAGGTTTACGTCGTCTTTCCGTTGATCGACGAATCGGAGAAGACTGATCTCAGGGCTGCGATCACCGGTAAAGAGCGCCTCCAGGCGATGTTTCCGAATCTCCGGATCGGTCTCCTGCACGGCCGAATGAAGGCTGACGACAGAGAGAATGTGATCTCGCAGTTCAGGGCCGGTGCACTCCACGTCCTTGTGTCGACGACGGTGATCGAGGTAGGTGTCGATATCCCGAATGCCACCGTGATGGCGATCGTCCATGCCGAGCGATTCGGCCTCGCTCAGCTTCATCAGCTCCGCGGCAGGGTGGGGAGAGGAGCGGACCAGTCGTACTGCGTGCTTCTGAACTATGGCGCGTCCGGCGACGCGCGCAAGAGACTTGACGCCATGGCGAGGACAACCGACGGCTTCAGGATTGCCGAGGATGATCTTGCCATAAGAGGGCCGGGAGAACTCCTCGGCACGAGGCAGTCCGGCATTCCTGATTTAAAGGCGGCGAATCTGGTGCGGGACGTGGGACTCCTCGAGACTGCACGGAGGGAGGCATTCGCGCTTATCGAAAGGGACCACTCCCTCGAACGGTTCCCCCTTCTTCGAAAGGCCGCTGAGGGATTCTGGGGCGAAAGGGCTGCAATCTTCCGCACGGCCTGACATGCCCGTTCTCCGGCACTTAGCCCGGCCGACCCCGGTTCTCACCATCCTGTCAGACAGATCTTCGCGGGTGATCAGTCGGGCTCACGATTTCTGGTGGTATCCTCACGGGGCGTGTCGCGGACAACACCGACATGCTCTCACATGTTTTCTCGCATAGACCCGGCAGTCCGTGCTCATCGACTTAGCCGCGACGGCAAAAGGAAGGCATATTCCTGCGTCGTTCTTCAAGACTGACGAGTAGAGAAAAAGGCCTCATTACTACTTGTGGAATCGACGCGAAGTGTGGTACTGTATATGAGAGATCTTAGAAGTTTTTGCGTTCGTAGCGGGCCACAAAGACTTTTAACATTGTGGCCCGTTTTTTGTTGGCTGCTTCTGAGATGTCAATCTAAGGAAAAGGAGGTAACCAACATGGCAGAAGGAACTGTGAAGTGGTTCAACGACAGCAAGGGTTTTGGCTTTATTACCAGTGAAGACAGCACCGATGTTTTTGTTCACCACACGTCTATCCAGGGCAACGGCTTCAAGAGCCTTGCCGAAGGTGACAAGGTCAGCTTCGATACCGAGAGAGGTCCGAAGGGTCCCAAGGCTATCAACGTCGTAAAACTGTAACCAACCCAGGGCCCCTCCCACGGGAGGGGCTACTCTTCCGGAGGGTCACCATGATCAGCACCAGAAATGCGGCACGGCAGGCGAGGATTCAAGAGGAACGCGAGGCAGGCTCTGTGGCTGAACGGTTTCCTGGGGTTGAAAAGATTGTCGTCACGATGACTTACTGGCAGCGCGGCATCAAATCGATCGTGAGGAATCGCTGGTTCTCTCCCTCCAGCTTCGCCTTTTTCAAGATAAGCTGTTTATCGAAGGACTGTGTCGACGGAGGGTTCGACATGAGCCGGATCATAACGGAGATGGTCAGGAGCCACAGTCGGGTCAGGAATGGAGAACTCGACTGCGAGGGCAATGACCCGAAGGCTTGTCCCGCCCACGTTGCATACGAGATTGCCATTGCCTATCTATAGCACCCCTCCAGGCTCAACGCTGCGTGTAAGCAGACGGCGGGCCGTATGGAACGCAGACAGCTGTAATCTATGCCAGAGATAAGATTTTGACAAAAGACGTATCAGCCAAGATTTCCGAGGCGTGAAACCTCAGAGGTTCCAAGAAGCTCTGAGGTTCTTTGTTTCATAGGCGTATGGAGAGGAAAGTTTACGAAACCGGTAACCATCGGGCATCGAATGATGTTTCTGAATGTCCGCCGGATGAACAGGAAGGTCATCGAGTTTGAGGAGGCTTTTGCAGCGGTGAAAGAAGAATCTTGAAAGTATCCATTCTGAGAATATGGAGAGATAGTCTTATTCTGGAATCATGTGAGACTACTTATGTACGCCCGCTGTTGAGCACGGCACGTGCAGGACACACGCCGTCAAAGACTACCAACAAAAAGGAGGTCACACCATCGCTAATCAAAGACGTGTATCGCCCGCGCCGGTCATCGATAAGACCCGCGTAAACGATCAGATACGGCTGATCAAATCAAAAGAGATACGGGTTGTTGCAGAGGAAGGGCAAATCGGCATAATGGATATTGATTCGGCATTGAAGATCGCCGGTGAACGCGATTTGGATCTCGTGGAAATCAGGCCCCAGGCTGAGCCGCCGGTATGCAAGATTATGGACTACAGGAAGTTCAGGTTCGAGGAAAGCAAGAAACTGCGGACGGCCAAGAAACAACAGACAGCTCTCGCACTCAAAGAAATCAGGATGCGCCCTATGATCGATACCCATGATTATGAATTCAAGAAGCGTAATGCCCGGAAGTTCCTTGAGCACGGCGACAAGGTCAAAGTAACCGTTCGCTTTAGAGGACGAGAATTCTCCCGCCAGGAACTGGGGACTAGTGTTCTGAACAGGCTAGCGCTAGAACTGGAGGATATCGCAAGAGTGGAATCTCAGCCGAAGATGGACGGACGTCAGATGGTAATGATCCTCAGGGCCTCATAACTTTCCTGCGCAGGATCCGAGGAAGAGAGATCAAAGATCTCACCTCCGTAATCTATCGTCGTCCTCTCTCCCGGGTTTTGTTGGTGGTTTCATTGCGAATCCTCCCCACTTCAGTGTCCGCTGGAAACATGACGCATCTAAACAGATGGGTCTTCTGCATCCCCTGCGGCATCCGGTTCTCTAGAACTTTAGTGTACCGCTGAGTCGTCATCACGTCCTCGCGCTCCAGCAGGTCACTCACAAGCCTCATCGTGTCCGCCGTTACTTCTCACCAAGGTCAACCTCTACCGTGTCCATTGGGAACCGCAAGATCAAGGTGAAGTCCTCAAAAGACCTATGCGATGTTCAGGGCCAGACAAGCAGCATTTCGTGGCGTTGAAATGGCTCTTCCCGCCCCGCCACCCCTGCAGCCTCTCACCGGAATGGGTGGCATGGATAAATCGGAATAGGCGGCAAGATTGATAGGAACAGGTGGCAGGATTCGCCGGAATCTCCACCTCCACCCTGACGCAGATGGCTTGGAGTGTGAATTACGCAGGCCATGAGGGGCTGCCGAGACGGCTTTTGTAGTATACTTACACTGCGCCACGTGTCACAGTGGAGGTGCCATGTTCAGCAGGATAAAGAAAGACGTGGAGGAAGGTGTCGCGAAGATTCGGTGGTTCGCCTCACTCCTATCCGAGCGGTTGAGAATCGAGATCACCGTCTTCAGGCTCCTTTACAAGTCAGAGGAGCTGAAGAAGAACAGGGATGAACTGTTGAAGACAATCGGCGAGGAGGTCTACGAGCTGAGGGGAAAGGACAGGAATGTTTACGCTCAGAAGGAAATCGCCGAGGCGGTGAACGAACTGGAACGCCTTGAGCCTGAGATACGCGATACGCTAGAGAAGGCCTCCGAGATCAGCAGGATTACTCCGTGAGCCTCCCCGGCGTCGTCTCCTTCCTCCTGGGAATGATCGTAGGATCCTTCCTCAACGTGTGCATCTACCGCATCCCCAGGGGAGCATCGATCGTCAAACCCCGCTCGTCCTGTCCCTCGTGCAAGAGCCAGATACGGCCGTGGGATAATATCCCCATCGTCAGCTTCCTCCTCCTCGGTGGGAAGTGCAGGCAGTGTGGCACCAAAATATCTCGGCGCTATCCTCTCGTCGAGGCGCTCAACGGCACGCTGTACTGGGCCGTCCTTGCCTCTTTCGGAATGGGATGGCATCTTCCTTTCCTTTTTGCTTTTGTGTCCGCAATGGTTGTGATCACATTTATCGACCTCGACTTCCAGATTATCCCCGATGTGATCACATTGCCCGGAATCCTCATAGGCATAGCGGGTGCCTTTTTCCTACTGCCAGACCCATTTTCGCGGCAGTTGACCGTCGGCTTCACCAATGCGATCACGGGTGCCGCACTCGGTTTCGGCCTCTTCTACCTGATCGCACGGATCGGAACCGCAGTAGCCAAGACCGACGCCATGGGCGGCGGCGATATCAAGATGATGGCCATGGTGGGAGGTTTCATGGGGTGGAAGGCGGTCCTTCTCACCACCTTCCTCGGGAGCCTTACCGGCGCCGTGACAGGCATTTTCATCATGGTGGCCAGCGGGAAAGGGAGAAGACTGAAGATACCCTTCGGGCCATTCCTCGCTCTCGGGGCAACGGCTACGCTCTTCTTCGGAGATACGCTCCTTAGGTGGTACCTCGGCGGCGCGTGAACCGCCCGCAAGGCAATTGCCCGCGGCGGGTTAACCCGCTGTCTCAGTCTCATCCCCTCGTCCCAACCTCTTGCGTTCATACATCTGCCTGTCCGCCTCATCGAGCATCTCGCTGATCGAGTAAAAAGAGTCAGGACCGAACCTCACGATCCCAACGCTGAGGGATAGCGTGAAGTTGTTGTCCCTCATGGCATTGTAAGTATCGATCTTCTTACGGACCCGCGAGGCTAACAGGTCGGAATCAACGGGCTGATTCTCCATCTGCAGAACGACGAATTCGTCCCCTCCGATGCGGGCTGCAATATCCGCCTCCCGGACGCTCTCCCTGATAATCCGGGCTGCCTCGATAAGCGCGATGTCCCCTTCCTGGTGTCCCCAAGTGTCATTGATCGCCTTGAGGCCGTCGAGGTCGGCTGAGAGGAGCAATATCCCCTTTCCCAGGCGCTTGGCCACTTTCATCTGCTGCTCCGCCATAGTGAAGAAGCCTCTCCTGTTATGCAGACCAGTGAGTTCGTCGGTGAGCGAGAGAGTCCTGAGTCTCTCCTCCATGCGTTTTCGTTCCGTGATGTCCTGGCCGATCGACTGTACCTCGATGAGCCGTCCCGCCGCGTCGAAAAGGGCCCTGTCTCTCCACAAATGCCATCCTCTCTGCCCGTTGGGCAAAAGCACCTCGTGCTCCCTCGTCTTAACGGGCATCGCCGAGCTCAGCAGTGAAATGTTATTCCTTATTGTCTCATGCGTCTCGGGTGGCATTAGAAAAAGGTAACTCGCCCCCACCAACTCAGACGCACGTTTCCCTGCGCGCCGCGCACACTCTTCGTTAACGAATGTGAGGGACAAATCGGGAGTGAATCGGCATATGAAATCGGGAAGGTCCTCGACAACCCTCTGGTAGCGATCTCTGGCCTCTCTCAGGGCTTCCTCGGCATACTTCCTTTCGGTGATATCATCAGCGGAGATGATGATTCCCGTGATCTCTCCGTCCCGGATGAGCGGTGAGCCGCCGAGGCTGACGCTCCTCAACTGTCCGTCCTTCCTCACCATTTCGGTCTCCAGGTGAAAAGAGTCGAGCCCCCCTGACACTACCTTTTCCGCCTGTTCCCTTACCACGTTGACCATCTTCTCCGGAAACAGTGTTCTGTAATAGCGGCCCACGAGTTCCTCTTCAGGATAGCCGCTCACCTCCGACGCTCTCCGGTTGACATGCATGATCGAACCGCTACGGTCGACAACCACTATCGCGTCGGTAGTGTCCCCAAGGACCCTTATGAGGAACTCGTTCGTATTTCGCAGCGAGCGTTCCGCCTGATAGATCGAGCGAATCGGCAAGTAACGAAGGATGAGAAAGGTGCCTATTCCCAGGGGCAGCATTACGAGAGCGATCAAGGCAGTCTCCCTTATGAGAGGGTTGAGGGAGCGATAAATCTCAATTCTCCCCACCTCTCTCCCCGAGTCGTACAGCGCCTTCGAGCGCATGATGACGGGAGGCGCGAGTTCATTGTCGCTTTCGGCCACGACCTCGTTCCGGCTGTTGAGCACACGCCGTATTTCTGAGCCTGCTTCGTCCGGACCGTGTGACAGATACTCCAGGAGCCTCACCTCCTCGAACTCCCACATCTCCGGGTCGCTGCTTATCACCTCATTGATGATACGCGAGTTGATGAAGGCCTCCGTCTCGACTGCACCAGAGATGTACTGGTATGACACGATGAAGTGTCCGGCGGGAACGATCACCACGATCAGGGTAAGTATCAACCCTGCAAGGAAAGTGATAAGCCTCGCTATGTTCCGGTTCAGCGGCATATGCTTCAGGGCGTGACTTTTCCTAGAGGGATGCTTCCTGACTGTTTGATTATCTTCATTCCTTTGGCTGAGAACACGAACTGCACGAACTTCTCGACGGACGGGGTCCGCTTAGCTTTCGTGACCATGTGGAACTCCTTGACAAGCCTGTACGAGCCCTGACCGAGCGTCTTCAGGCTGGGGACGACCCCGTTATATGAAAGCACCTTGACGTGACTCTTCTCCGAGACCACCTGGGCAAGGCTGGAAAAGCCGACTGCACCGGGCGTCTTCTCGACAATCTGCAAGCATTCCTGGTCTGTCATAGCGATCCGAACCCCTGGTCGGTCATACGCCTTCTTGAGCGCTCTCGCCACGAGCGGAGAAATGTTCTTCACGTATTCCGTGTCGCTGTCGCTCTCCGGTCTGAGGATCAGACGGACCCTCCTCCCGTCAGGCCATTTGTCCATGTCGCCGTTCAGTAGCTTCACCAGGTCCGACGTACGCACATTCGTAGCAGACACGTCATTTCGTGCAACTATGACAAAAGGCGTCCTTGCGAACGAGACCATCGACAGGCCCGCCTTCCGTTCTTCGTCCCTGAGGTGCCGCGAAGAAAGGCCTACCTGTACGGCACCCTCTAATACCGCTTTGATGCCCCCGCTTGACCCGATGCTCGGCAGGACACGGACGTCGATCTCGGGATTAGCCTTTTCGAAGGAGGTCGCCATAACCTTCATGGTCCCGAGGGCTCCCCCTGTTCCGCCGACTTTGAGCACTTCGTGGGCGTAGGCGTAACCGGCATGAATGGCCTGTAACATGAACAAAGCACACAGCAGCCACGACTTCATTCGCGTTATCGTTCCTGACAGTCGCATCTTACCCCCCTCCTGAGGCAGCATCGCGAGCCCAGCGCCTGCCATACAAAAGCGCGGGTGCCCCATGTATCCCGTTTCGCCGAAAGAGTCGCCGCCCTGCGGAGAAGGCTGAGCATAGAAACACCCCCGGGATCACTGAAACGCAATAGAGCGGCCTGAAACCTGCGGGAATCCCGCACCGCTACGAGGCAAATGAGGAGGTACTGACGAGGGGGATCCTGTTCACGAAAGGGTAGGGACGGCTCCTTGGGGCCAAAAGAGCATGCTGACCTCATACACCACAAGCACAAAATAAACCGCAATAGCGCATACCAGCGATACCCTCGCCACAAGAAATCTGTGGCAAAGACAGAAGATGCAGATAGAAAGGGCGGTGATCAGCGTCTTCGCAAGGATGAAGGGCACAGCACCAAGCTCAAGGCAATAGGCCATTGCAGGATTCGCCTCCACGGCGATATCCCCTTCTACCAGCATCAGCGTCAAAAAACCGTCGAGCTGCGTGAGGCCGAACAGGCTGAGAAGCACAATGAGCATCATAGTTCCGTACCGGTCGACAAACTGATATCTGGACGTGTCTTCGCGTCTCCTGACATTCCCGCGTCTTCCGCCGAAAAAGGTAAACCTGCTTATCAGGGGCGTGGGCCTCTTCCGCCTGTCCGCAACTATCCTCAGGTCACTCTGCTCGTACATAAACTAATTGTCTCCATTTTGCCGGCCGTTGTCAAGAGCTTTTCTTGCTCTGCACAGCATTCTGCCCCTCTGTCGGCAGTGCCGACGAGTACCTGAAATCGATCCTCCCGTCCCGGAGTCCGATCAGCACGTCGCCGCCCTTTGAGAGCCGTCCGAACATGATCTCATCTGTCAGGACATCCTTGATCTCAGTCTGGATGAGCCTCGCGAGCGGACGGGCACCGAAGAGCGGGTCAAAGCCCTTTTCCGAAAGCCAGTCCCTCGCGTCATCCGTCAGGGTGATGAGGACCTTCTTGTGACTCAACTGGCCCCTCAGTTCGTCAATGTATTTCTCCACGACTCTCCTCATGATCATGGTGGTCAGCGGCTTGAATGTGACTATCCCGTCGAGGCGGTTCCTGAACTCGGGACTGAAGAGCCTGCCGATTGCCTGTTCGCCCTTGGCACTCGCGTCTCCAGTGCGGTCGCCGAAGCCGACGACCTGCCTCGCCATTTCCCGTGAACCTGCATTTGAGGTCATGATAAGGATCACGTTCCTGAAATCGGCCTTCTTGCCCGTGTTGTCGGTCAACGTCGCGTAATCCATCACCTGGAGCAGGATGCTGAAGATGTCCGGATGGGCTTTCTCGATCTCGTCGAGAAGAAGAACGCTGTAGGGATGCTTGCGGATGGAATCGGTCAGCAGACCCCCTTGATCAAAACCCACATACCCGGGGGGAGCCCCGATCAGCCGCGCCACCGCGTGTTTCTCCATGTACTCGCTCATGTCGAATCGCACGAACTTCACCCCCAGCACCACAGCGAGCTGCCGCGAGACCTCCGTCTTGCCCACGCCGGTGGGACCGGTAAACAGGAAGCAGCCGATCGGCCTGTCGGGAGAACCGAGGCCCGCGCGGGCCCGCTTGATAGAAGAGACGAGAGAAGTGATAGCCTCGTCCTGTCCGAAGACGACCGCCTTAAGGTCCGCCGCGAGGTTCTTGAGTCTGTCCAGGTCGGATGTGGAGACGGTGCGGGAAGGGATCTTCGCGATCTTCGCGATCACCTTCTCGATCTCCTTCGGTCCCACGCTCCTCCCCGGCCGGTGCGAAGGCGACAGCTTGAGGAGCGCTCCCGCCTCATCGATCACGTCTATCGCCTTGTCGGGCAGGTATCTGTCGTTGATGTACTTCGCCGACAACTCTGCAGCCACTCTGAGGGCCGACTGCGTGTACGTGACCTCGTGGTATTCCTCATAGTACGTCTTCAGCCCCTTCAGGATTGCGACGGTCTCGGCCACTGTCGGTTCCTGTATTTCTATCCTCTGGAATCGCCGCGAGAGGGCGCGGTCCTTTTCGAAGTGGTTCTTGTACTCCTCATAGGTGCTCGCGCCAATGCAACGGAGCCTTCCCGAAAGAAGAGCGGGCTTCAGGATATTCGAGGCATCCATCGATCCGCCGCTCGTCGCCCCGGCACCGACAACGGTGTGAATCTCGTCGATGAAAAGAATTGCACCGGGGATCTTCTCGAGACCCTTTATCGTCGCCTTGAGCCGCGCCTCGAAGTCTCCCCTGTACTTCGTCCCGGCAAGGATTCCTCCCATATCGAGCGAAAAGATGCGGGTGCCCTTCAGGCCCTCCGGCACCTTAGCGTCGTGTATCCTCAGGGCGAGGCCCTCGACGATCGCCGTCTTGCCCACACCCGGTTCACCTACGAAGATGACGTTGTTCTTCCTCCTCCTGCTGAGCACTTGTATGGTTCTCTCAAGCTCGGTCTCGCGGCCGACAAGCGGGTCGATCTCTCCCATTGCAGCCTTCTCTACAAGGTCGATGGTGAAGGCCTGAAGCGGGTCCCTTGCCGGTCGCTGCTCGCGTTCACGGGACTGCTCCTCGGGCTCTTTCAGCTTTTCCTCGGGTCCGGCGTTGATCTTCGGTATGCCGTGGGAGACGTATTCAAGCACGTCAAGGCGGGTGATCCCCTCACTTTCGAGGAAGTGCCGCCCGTAGCAATCCTCTTCCAGAAAGATAGCCGCGAGCACGTCACCGGCCTCGACTTCCTGTTTTCCCGCAGACTGGACGTGGTCAAAAGCCCGTTGCAGCACCCTCTGGAAGCCGATGGTGGGATGAGGATAGACATCATGCCTCTTCCGTGCCCGGGGCACATTCCTCTCGAAGAACTCTTCCAGCCGTCTCTTCAGCCTCGAAATGTCGCCGCCGCATTGCGTGATGATGTCGGCCCCGCGATCGTCGTGAAGGAGTGCCAGGAGCAGGTGCTCCACCGTGAGATACTCCTGTCCGCGTGATTTCGCATCGCGCATGGTCGCTTCGATTATGAGTTCAAGAGTCTTGTTGATCATTCCCTCTCCATCAGACACCGCAAGGGGAAGTGCTGTTTTCTCGCCTGCCGATGTACAGTCTCGACCTTGGTCTCTGCTATGTCCCTGGTGTAGACCCCGCAGAGGCCCCGCCCCCTGTGGTGAACATGAAGCATGATCTGGGTCGCCTCGACAGTGGTTTTGCTGAACACCGTTTCGAGAATCTGGACAACAAAGTCCATCGTCGTGTAATCGTCGTTGAGCAGGAACACCTTGTACAATGGCGGGGTCTCGGTTATCTCCTGCGTCTTTTCCTCAACGCGCTCTTCGATCTTTGTGTCTTCCCGTGCCATGTGCCGCTTCAGTTCAGGTGTTTCTTCAGGTCTCTCCTCAATTGTACCACATCACTCTACCACCACTTCTTCGTCTTGAAATACATCACCATAGACAGGGCGACAGCGAGCATCAGCAGGAGCACAGCCGGATACCCCCACGACCACTCGAGTTCGGGCATGTGCCTGAAATTCATGCCGTAGACGCCTGCCAGGAAGGTGAGGGGCATGAAAATAGTGGCGATAATTGTCAGGACCTTCATCACCGAGTTCAGGCGGTTGCTGACGCTCGACAGGTAGATGTCGAGCATCCCCGAGAGCATTTCCCTCAGCGTCTCGATTGAGTCTATGATCTGAACGGTGTGATCATAGACATCCCTGAGGTACAGCTTCGTCTGTTCACTTATGAGCGGCGAGTCGTCCCTCTCCAGCGACCCGATCACCTCCCTGAGCGGCCATACCGACCTGCGCAGCGTCAGCATCTCACGCTTGAGGTACTGGATCGTCTGCAACGTCTCGGTGGTGGGTTCGAGAACGAGATCCTGCTCGAGGTCTTCCACTTTTTCGCCCAGGCCCTCGAGAATGGTGAAGTAGTGGTCCACGATTGCATCGATAAGCGAGTAGGCGAGATAGTCGGGCCCCGTCCTCCGCATGCGTCCCTTCTCGCTCTGGAGCCTTTCCCTCACGGGCTGGAAGAGGTCGCCGTCGATCCCTTCCTGGAAAGAGACAACGAAATCCCCGCCCAGGAGGATGCTCACTTGCTCGGACGAGACGCCGCGCGGATCGGCTGTGAGCATCTTGAGGACGATGTAGTGATATTCTCCGTAGTCCTCGAACTTCGGCCGCTGCGTGGTGTTCAGAATGTCCTCGAGCACGAGGGGATGCAAAGAAAAGCACTTCCCCAGTTCCTCAAGTGTCCCGATATCGTGAATCCCCTCCACGTCCACCCATGTGACGGCCTTCCTTCCGCGCCACAGGGGACACTCGTCGACATTCCCGATCTCCGTCCTCTGAAATTGTGTCTCGTCATACTCGATGAGGGTGACCTTGACTTCACCCTTTTTTCTTCTGCCGATGTGCACGAGACTTCCAGGCGGGAGCCCCGCCTTGCCGGACCTGCCCTTCATCAACCGTGACATAGCGTTCTCCTGTTCAGCATGAATATCGTTTCGGGCAGTCCCTGCACTCTGCAACGGGATCTCCCGATGCAAAGGCGGCGCGAAACCGGCCATACTCACGACCGGCCCAGATCTGCTCGACGCCCTCGCCGGAGGTCCTGCCGAAGGTGAGACGTTGATACGGCGCTTCCTTTCCCGCTGAGACGTAGGACACGCCCTCCACAGGGATGTTCAGGTAAACGCAAGGCGAGACCTCGCCGTCTGCTGCTACGAAAAGCGCCTTGTGGACGTTCTCTGCGCAGGACCGCTGCGGTCTCACCGATACAAGAGGCCGGTGGTGGATGTGTATGCCGATCTCTGCTCCCCGAGCCTTCACCCTGCTGAGAAGTTCCTCGACCTTGGCGAGGTCAGGATCATCACGCCGGAACGTCTCACCGTCGAGGCTCCTGTCCGGGACGAAGTCAAGCGTGCTTATTACCACCTGGTCGACCGCGCTCCCCTTGAGCACCTGGGGGATGGCCTCCGCCTCCGCGAGATTGGACCGGAGGAGCATATACGCGATGTGAACTGCCGGAGTACGGCCCTGCGTCTTTGCCCCCGCCATTTTGATGCGGTCGACCGCGCCGAGCACCTGCGACAAGGATGTCCCCTTGCGGATCAGGTCGTTTCGATCGGTTGTGCCCGCCAGTGACAGGGCTATCAGGTCTACAGGCACTCCGAGCGCCTCCCGTATCCTGTCCTCATCGAGGAATGACCCGTTCGAGGTGAAACCCACGAGGCAGCCCGCCTCTTTCGCCATCCTCGCCATCTCGAAGAAGTGTGGATGCAGGAGGGGTTCGCCCCATCCCTGAAGATACACGAGCCGCGTCCTCGCGAATGACGGTATCAGCTTTCGGTAGGTCTCGAGACCGAGATGGCGGTCATGCCACCGCTGCCGGTATGCGGTCCTCGGGCAGTATACGCAGGAGGCGTTACAGAGGCTCGTCACCTCAACCTGGATCCAGTCGAAGGGAGGAAGCCCCCCGGAAGACCAACGCCGTCTCAGATTGAGCAGTGCCATGCGGTCTTCATGCAAATCTCCCTGGAAACGGGACAATGGCGCTCACATGGCGTCCCGTATCACTTCCATGATATAAGTATCAACAGGAGCGTATTCATCAGTCAATGCGGGGAGGTCGCAAGACACGGTTCCCGCCCACAGATGCCTCAGGTACCCGTCCATCTCCTCATCATCACTGTGGAACCCAGCCTTCATTTCCGACTTCAGTGCAACGAGCACGATGTTCTGCACCTGGGACCCGTCCCCGTTTGTTCCCACAGTGAAGAGGTAAACCTGGGGGAACACGGACCTGAAGGTCGCGTACTCGGCTCTCAGGAACTTCCCCTTTTCTCCCTCGATCGCAGATATTATATTCACGAGCACAACCCCATCGTCTGAGAGCCTCTCGTACATCTTCCTTGCAGCCTCCCTCGTCGCGAGGTGATAGGGGATCGAGTAGAATGATCTGTATGCGTCCCCGAATATCGCGTCATAGGTCTTCCGTGACCGGTTGAGGTACGTACGCGCATCCTCGTGGTGTATCGTGAGTCGCGGATCATCCTTCAGGTTGAAGTATCTCCTCGCCAGTGCTGTTACCCCCGGGTCGATCTCCACAACGTCCATCGCGGCATGACGGTGCCTGAGCAGGTAGTCCTTGGGATACGAGTATCCAGCACCACCGATCATGAGCGCATTCTTCATGCGAGGGTTGAAGTGGGTGGCGAGACGGAAGAACTTCGTGTATTCGAGCACCAGTTCATCATCACCGTCAAGATACATTGCGGACTGCGTCTCTCCCGGATTCGTCATCATGAGCCTCACCGCCCTGCCCGACCTCTCGTCCTTTCCCTCCGAGACGAGGACCTTCTGGTAAGGCGTGTCCACGTCTGTCAAGCCCTGACGCGCCATGAAAGCAGCGTACGAAGCGACGAGGGGAAGACCGGTCATCGAGGCGACAAGCAGCGCAACCTTTGCAATCCGGCAGGTCTGGGTCGACGCGCAGAGGGACAGGGCCGCGAGAGTGCCTGAGAGGACGAGCAGTATGCTCGTGCTCCCGAAGTAGGCGATGAGCACGAAGCCTGCGAGAAAGGTGCCGCAGATACTCCC
>JBLMXV010000184.1:0-2620 GCA_050257935.1 Chloroflexota bacterium | reverse complement strand
TTTAATTGTGTTGTCCTGCGTCGCGGATACACCGTCTCTGTTGTGTACTTCAGACTGCAAGCTTGTGGAACACGGCAGAGGTATTTTTCGGAATATCCTTTCGCCACCCCCGCTCCAACCTGGACATGTAGGATTAGCTTGCGGGGTAGGCCGTAGCGTCTCCAATCCTTTCTATCCTAAATATGGTAGAGTAGGACCGTGAGGGGCGGCATCGACCGTGTCCGACGGAGGGGAGAATGGGTTTTTTCAGAAAGTCAGGTGAATCCGAGCAGGACGCAAAGATAGAAGAATTGCGCCGGCTCGTTGAGTTGGCCGCGATGCCCCCCGATGTCGCCAAGGTCGCCTATCACGAACTGGAGACCATATCGGGAATCGGTCAGACGGCGGCCGAATACACGATCGGCGCCACCTACATCGAATACCTCGCAGGCCTGCCCTGGCACAAGAGAACCGAAGACAATCTCGACCTCGCGCGAGCCGAGCGGGTGTTGCACGATGACCACTACTCCCTCGATTCGGTCAAGGAACGGGTGCTGGAACATCTCGCCGTGAGGGTTCTCGTCACCAACCGACAGCCTCTGGTGCTCATCGTGGATGACGAGGATGTTGCACGGCAGAACCTCGCCCACGCCCTGGCCAAGGAAGAATATGACGTCGTCACCGCCTCGAATGGGAGAGAGGCCCTGGAGACGATTGCAAAGGCCGAGGTCGACGTGGTGATCACAGACTTACGGATGCCCCAGGTCGACGGCCTCGCCCTGCTGGAGAAGCTCGGGACGCGTTGGCCTGACACAAAGATAATCATGGTAACCGGATATGCGACCGTACCATCCGCCGTGGATGCCATGAGGCGGGGAGCCTTTTCCTACATAGCAAAACCGTTCAGACTCGACGAAGTTCGCGCCGCGGTCAGGGAGGCGCTAACGTCCAGATCACGAGTCGTTGTTTCCAAAGGCTCCGTACTCTGCTTCTCCGGGCCTCCCGGCACAGGCAAGACCTCCATGGGTGTCTCCATAGCAAGAGCCCTCGGGAGAAGATTTGTAAGGTTCTCCCTGGGCGGCGTGAAGGACGAAGCGGAAATTCGCGGGCACCGCCGCACATACGTCGGCGCGAGACCAGGAAGGATCATCGAGGCGATACGACGCGTCGACTCCTCGAATCCGGTGATCATGCTCGACGAGGTCGACAAGATGGGGCATGACGTCAAGGGAGACCCGGCAGCAGCGCTCCTGGAGGTCCTCGACCCCGAGCAGAACCACGCATTTGTAGACCATTACCTCGATGTGCCTTTCGACCTTTCACAGGTCATCTTCATCCTCACCGCTAACGTTCTGGATGAAATGCCGGCCCCTCTCAGGGACCGCATGGAGGTTATAAGATTCTCCGGCTACAGCGAGGAGGAGAAAACACGCATCGCTTCCCAGTATCTCATCCCCAAGCAACTTCAAGAAAAAGGGCTCGCCTCACATCCACCTTCTTTTACCGATGAGGCCCTCCATAAGATCATCAGGGATTACACCCGGGAGGCCGGCATCAGGAATCTCGAGAGGAACATAGCCACCATATGCCGGAAGATAGCAAGGGAACTGGTACGCGTCGAGGAAAGAGGCAAGCCGGTCACCGTAACGCCGCAGGTGGTAGAGCGCTATCTCGGTCCCAGAAAATACCGGTTCGAGACAGTGGATGAAACGGAGCGCATCGGCGTCACCACAGGCCTCGTGCTCACGGAAAGCGGTGCAGACATCATCGTAGTCGAAGCGGCTAAGATGCGTGGTAATAAGGAACTCATCCTCACCGGATCACTCGGCGACGTCATGAGAGAGTCCGCCCAGGCCGCCCTCAGCTATATAAGGAGCGAAGCTCCCAAGCTGGGGATTGCAGATGACTTTTTCGAACACCACGACATTCACGTGCATGTGCCCCTTGGGGCTATCCAGAAAGACGGGCCTTCTGCAGGCATTACGATCGCAATGGCACTGATCTCGCTTCTCAAGGGCCACCCTGCCAGAAGGGACGTGGCCATGACAGGCGAAATCACCCTTACCGGCAGGGTCCTGCCTGTGGGCGGAATAAAGGACAAGCTCCTCGCCGCGAGAAGGGCCGGCGTCACAGCGGTCGTCCTGCCGCTGAAAAATCGCGTTGATCTGGACGATGTCCCGGAAACGGCACGAAAGGGTCTGGACATCCGTCTTGTGAGCACGATCGATGAGGCCATAGATATCGTCCTCGCCTGAATCGACCGCGCGACCACTGGTTCGCAGCGCAATAACCTTGCTAACACCCTGTCGGGTAGACCTTTCTGCAGCGATACCTCATTCTTCTCACCTGCAAAACTCACATACCAAGCCATCTGAGACAGGGTGGAGGTGGCGAAAGGACATTTCGGGCGATGTCACTGCCATGTTCCACAACGTCTTCCAGCCTGCAGCACAAACACTCACATTTGAGGGCGAGGCAGGACATCTCAAAAGAAATCCCATGGCATTAGAAAGGACCTGAGCCGCCACAGCTCTGATGCCGCTCTGAACGTAACGTATGAATAATGCGCGCTAAGAATACCCTGATGGTACCGCTAGACCATATCGCCAGCGAATTCGAGAACATGTCACTCTGAATTGAA